>CAYPNZ010000491.1:0-2526 GCA_964411845.1 uncultured Anaerolineaceae bacterium | reverse complement strand
CGAATGCGCGGGTTGAGATAGGCGTATAGCAAATCGGCGGCAAGGTTTGCCAGCACCACCCCGATGACCACAATCATGGTGACAGCCTGCAATAGCGGCAGGTCGGGGCAGTCAATGGCAAAAACCATCAATCGCCCCAAACCGGGGTAATTGAACACATTTTCAATTACAATCAGCCCGCCGATGAGCCAGCCGAAACTAATGGCAATAATGGTAATGGTCGGCAGCAACGCATTGCGCAGCACGTGTTTGATGATGACCACCCGACGCGGCAATCCTTTCAAAATTGCCGTGCGAACATACGGCTTTTTCAACTCTTCGATGACCCCTGCCCGCGTTAACCGCGAAATATATGCCAGCAGCACCAGCGTGGCGGTAATGGCGGGTAAAATCATATATGGCAATGCTTCGCGAAACGGCATATCCGGGGTAATGGCAGATGAACTGGCGGGAAAAACACGGAAAACCGAGGCGAATACCTGAATCAACACCAGCCCGGTAACAAATTCCGGCAAGCCCACCACCGACAGCGCCGACACGCTGACCACGCTGTCTATCCATTTGTTTTCGTTCAGTCCGGCAAGAATGCCGAGCGCCACCGCCAGCGGCACGGCAATCACCAGCGTGACCACTGCCAGCCGCAGCGAGTTTTTCAGCCGTTGCAGCACCACCTCTTTGATGGGGGTGCGGGTGCTGTACGATTTTCCCCAATCGCCGGTGGCAAAATTAACCACCCAATGCCCGTACTGCACCGGCAGCGGGTCGTTCAACCCCAATTCCGCCCGCAGATTTTCCAGCGCGGCTTCGCCTGCCTCACGCCCCAAAATAACGCGAGCAACATCGCCGGGCAGCCATTGCGTAATGGCGAACACCACCATTGAGGTGAGAAAAAGGGTTAAAATTAAAAAACCAAACCGGCGTAAAATGTATTGAACCATAATATTTTCCAATAGCGAATAGCGAGTGACGAATAGCGAGTGACGAATGGAAAATCGTCGTTTAATCGCTGAAATCCGATTGCTGATTGCCGCTTTGCAATGCTGCCAACTCTGACAGCGGGATGTGACACCGAATTTTGTCGCCGCCGGCGGTTTCACGCCACGGGGGTTCTTCGGTGGCGCAGATGTCGCCCAGATAGTGCGGGCAACGGGTGTGAAAACGACAGCCGCGCGGTATATCGGTTGGGCTGGGGATGTTTCCTGCCAGCCGGATGGTATTTTGCGGCGCGGCGGGGTCGGGTTGCGGCACAGCGGAAAGCAATGCTTCGGTGTACGGGTGGAATGGCGGCTTGAGTACCGCTTCGGTTTTGCCGATTTCCACCAGTTGTCCCAGATAGATGACGGCAATTTCGTCCGCCAGATAACTGACCACCGCCAAACCGTGCGAAATGAACAGATACGCGCTCTGTTTTTCGTGCTGCAATTCGTTCAGCAGGTTAAGAATTGCCGCTTGCACCGAGACATCCAGCGCAGAGACCGGCTCGTCGCACACCACCAATTCCGGGTTGGCGGCGAAAGCGCGGGCGATGGCAACACGCTGTTTTTCGCCGCCGCTGAGTTGCCCCGGCAGCCGTTCGGCGAAATTTTCCGGCAGGCGCACCATTTTCAGCAGTTGTGCCACATTTTGGCGCGCCTCATCTTTTGATTGCCCCAGCAGCACGGTCAACGGACGGCTGAGCGTTTGTCCGATGGTGAGATACGGGTTGAGCGCCTCTTCCGGGCTTTGGAAGACCATTTGCAATTGCCGCAAAATTTTCAGCGGGCGACGGCTTAATTTGGCGGGCAGGGGGGTATCGAGCAGTTCAACTTCGCCGCCGGTTTTTTCCACCAGCGCCATAACCGCGCGCGAAAGGGTGGTTTTGCCGCTGCCGCTTTCGCCGACCAGCCCCAGCGTTTTGCCGTGCCGAATTTCCAGCGACACGCCGTCTACTGCTTTTACCCACTGTTTGGGGCGGCGCGCCAGCACATCCAGTGGCGAGCGGCGCACGGGAAAATACTGTTTCAGATTTTCCAAACTGAGCACCGGGAAAGCGGGTTGCGGCGTTTTGCCGTTGCCGTTTGTGCCGGCGGGTGGCGGGGTTTCCGCGGCGGTTTGCCCCGCCAAAATTTCTTCCCAGCGATGACAGCGCACGGCGCGCCCGGGCAACGGAGTTTCCAGCGGCGGGCGTTCGGCGTGACATAATTCAACTGCCAGCGGACAGCGCGGCGCAAAAACGCATCCGCCCGGCAAATCATCTAACGGGGGAATGCTGCCCGACATAGCGGGTAATTTGCGCCCCGTTTTGGTGTGCCCCACTCGTGGCACACTGTCGAGCAATCCCTGCGTGTACGGGTGCAGCGGCTGGCGGTATAAATCGGCGGTGGGCGCATCTTCCACCAATTCTCCGGCATACAGCACCGCCACCCGGTCGCTGATGCGGGCAATGACGCCCAAATTGTGACTGACATACAGGGTGGCCGTGTTGTGTTCGGTCATCAAATCGCGCAGCAGGTCGAGAATGGTGGCTTCGGTAGTCACATCCAGCCG
>CAYPNZ010000490.1:0-2530 GCA_964411845.1 uncultured Anaerolineaceae bacterium | reverse complement strand
TAAAACCATCCGCAACGAAGTGCAGGTGGTCATCACCGCACTGTCATCCGATGATGAAAAACATCTCGATATTATGGCGTTGAACGGCGCTAGCGCCGCATTGATGATTAGCGATATTCCGTGGGGGGGACCCGTCGGCGCGGTGCGCATCGGGTTGGTTGATGATGAATTGGTGGTAAACCCCACCATCCGGCAAATGGAAAACAGTCGGCTCGATTTGCGCGTAGCCGGCACAAAAGAAGCCGTGCTGATGGTTGAAGCCGGCGCAAACGAGGTTTCGGAAGATGTGCTGCTGGACGGGTTGAAACTGGCGCACGAATCGATTCAGGATGTGATTGCCCTGCAAGAACGTATGCGCGATGAAATCGGCAAAGAAAAACGCGATTTGTCTACCCCCGATATTGACCCCGAATTGCAGGCGCGGGTAGAAGCGTGGTTGAACGAAAACGACCGTATCGCACTGGTATTGGATACCACCGTTGACAAAACCGAAACCAATCGCCGCAAAGATGACCTGACCGGACAATTGCTGGAAGCGTTTGCCGATGACGAAACGGTCAATCCGGCAGACCTGAAAAAAGCATTCGGCACCTATTTCAAAAAATTAGTGCGCGCCCGAGTGCTCAGCGAAGGCATTCGCCCCGACGGACGCAACCCCAAACAGATTCGCCCCATTTGGTGCGAAGTGGGAGTGTTGCCCCGCGTGCATGGCAGCGCCGTGTTCACCCGCGGTGAAACGCAGGTGATGAGTATTGTCACGCTGGGAACCCCCGCCGACGAACAGCGGCTCGACACGCTCGGTCCCGTTGACACCAAACGGTATATGCACCATTACAACTTCCCGCCGTACACCGTCGGCGAAACCGGACGCATTGGCGGCACCAAACGCCGCGAAACCGGTCACGGTGCCCTGGCAGAACGCGCGCTGGTGCCCGTCATTCCCGGTGAAGAAGAATTTCCGTACACCCTGCGGGTCGTTTCAGAGGTGATGGCATCCAACGGTTCCAGTTCGATGGCAAGCGTGTGCGGCAGCACCCTAAGCCTGATGGATGCCGGTGTGCCCATCAAAAAACCGGTTGCCGGTATTGCCATGGGACTGGTTACCGATTACGACAGCGACAATTTTGTGGTGTTATCGGATATTCAGGGTGTGGAAGATGCGCTGGGCGATATGGATTTCAAAGTTGCCGGCACGCGCGACGGCGTGACTGCCCTGCAAATGGACATCAAAATTGCCGGATTGTCGTGGGGCATTTTTGAGACGGCACTGGCGCAGGCAAAAGAAGGTCGTTTGCACATTTTGGGAAAAATGGCGGAAGCCATCGCCGAACCGCGCGCAGAACTGTCGAAATACGCACCGCGCATTTACACCATCCACATTGACCCCGAAAAAATCGGCAAAGTGATTGGACCGGGCGGCAAAACCATCCGTTCCATTCAAGATGAAACCGGCGCAAAAATTGAAATTTCGGAAGATGGCACCGTATTCATTGCCACCGACAACCAGCAGGGCGCCCAAGTGGCTCAAACACGCATCGAACTGCTCACCAGCAGCCCCGAAGTTGGCGGCATTTACACCGGCACGGTGGTGCGCGTAACCGATTTCGGCGCATTTGTGGAAATTATGCCCGGCACCGACGGGCTGGTTCACATTTCGCAACTGGCAGACTATCGCGTTAACAGCGTCAGCGATGTGGTGAAAGTCGGTGATGAAATTATGGTGATGGTCACCGACATCAGCCCCGAAGGAAAAATTCGCCTGTCGCGGCAAGCCGTGCTGGAAGGCTGGACGGCGGAAGAAGCCCGCGAACACGACCGCCCCAAAAGAAGCAGCGGACGCAGTGGCGGCAACCGGCGCGGTGGCGACCGAGACCGCCGCGACCGTCGAGACCGCCGCGACCGTCGCTAGCCCGGTTGAAAAAATACAGACGCCGAGCAATCGGCGTCTTTTTTCATGCGGATATTATCCTTTGGCAAAAAAAGCCGCATTGGGTAAACTATTGTTGAACCTATTGAAACTTTTGGCAATTATTTGAAAAATCAACTTTTGATATGTCATTCCGGAATTTCCCGCAGGGAAATATCCGGAATCCACAGTAAAAATCTATGGATTCCCGCTTTCGCGGGAATGACATTGCTTAAAATCAAGAGTTTTCCCATATAGTATTAGATTTTTGCAAAAGTTTCATTTAGTTCGTTGAGAGAAATTTATGTATAATGAGGCAAGATATGACATCTGACCACGATTTTGACCCGTTTGATAATACCGATACCCGGTCTTCCGCGCCTGTGCCGCCCCCTTTGCGCGAGCACACCGATGCGCCGTTGCCCCCTTTCGCCGAGGAATTGTCCGATATGGAACCGCCGAAACCGTCGGCGTGGGCGCAAATTGGCAGCGCGGTCAAAGAAACGCTGGAAACCATCATTCCGGCAATCATCATCGCCCTGCTGATAAACTTGTTTTTGGCGCAGGCAACGCGGGTTTACGGGCAAAGTATGGAACCCAACCTGCACACCAACGAACGATTGA
>CAYPNZ010000489.1:0-2535 GCA_964411845.1 uncultured Anaerolineaceae bacterium | reverse complement strand
ATTGCGTGAAACGTAAAACGTATTGCGTGAGGCGTGAAACGTAATAACCTGCAACCCTGAAACCTTGCAACCCTGCAACTTTGCAACTTTGCAACCCTGAAACCTTGAAACCTTGAACCCATGCCCGACAAATCGTCTTTTCTGCAACCGAAAGATATTAGTCCCGCCGAACAACTGCGAGCGCGATTAACCGCGCTGGAAAACGCCCTGCCCGCGCTGCCGACCCAATCGGCGGCGGAGATAGAAGCCTTTTTTCGGGAAATGGATGCCGCCCGCGAACAGTTTTCGGCACTGCTTGCCGGCGGCGCAGATTTAACCCCCGAACTGACCCGGTTCGACACCATTCAATCGCGCATCGCCCGCCATGCCGACCGCCTGCTGCACGCCATCGGCGGTGTGGCAAAATTGCGCGCGCTGCGACCGGCGGGAATTTCGCGCGACACACACGGCTGGTGGTTTGCGGATGAAATTTCGGCGGAACGGAAAGCCCGCACTCGCAAGCGGCTTCTCACCATTTTGGGCATTGCCGGGGCGATTGTACTGGCAGTGGTCATCGCCTTCAATACCGTGCTCAAACCCGACCCGGCGGTGGTAGCAAAAACCCGCCACTTTCAAGCCGCGCTCGATTTGGTGACGGAACAGCACAATTACCCCGCCGCGTTGAACGAAATCGAACAAGCGCTGGCGGCTGTGCCGGATGATGTCGATTCGCTGGTTTTTAAAGCCGTATTGCTGGCACAAGCAGGCAAAACGGCGCAAGCAAAAACCGTTTTGGCGCAAGCGAACGCCCTCGCGCCGGATGATGCGTATGTGCCGCTGGCGCAGGCGCGGCTGGTGCAGCAAATGGGCAACCCTGCCGAAGCCCTGTCGCTGGCGGAAGGGGTCATTGCCCAACACCCCGACTCGGCGGAAGCGTGGTATATCGCCGGGCAAGCGCACGCCGCTCTCGGCGAAATACCGCAGGCGCGCGAAGCGCTGTCAAAAGCAGCGGAACTCGCACTGGCACAGGGGAACGACTCGCTGTATGTCATCGCCAAAACCAATTTGACGTATCTGCTGCCGGGAGGACAGTGATGTATTGTCCGCCATCTTCCAGTACAATATCAGCATAAACCGCGCATCCATCAAAAGGAGTATCAAAATGCGACAAGTGATTATTTATCCCGGTGAAGACGGTTTTTGGATAGCAGAATGCCCTTCGCTGCCCGGCTGTATCAGTCAAGGCGCAACCAAAGAAGAAGCCATCGAACTGTATTTGGCGTTGCTCAAATAACCCATACCATGCCCATTCACAAAAAACACCGGCAAACCTTAAAACCATTTTTTACCCTGCTGCTAACGCTGATTATTCTGACCGGCGGCGCGCTGCGGCTCTTCAACCCCTTGTGGGATTTGGCGACTTTCCCCCACCCCGATGAACGCTCGACCCTGCTTTTTTACGCGCCGACCATCCATTTCCCGCAAGATTTGGGCGACACGCTCAACCCGAAAAAATCGCCGTTAAACCCGTTTTGGGATGTGACCCGTCAACAGCGGCGCAGTTATACCTACGGACACTTTCCGCTCTACCTGCTCGTTTTTATCAGCGACACGTTGCACAATCTGTCGCCCGTCGCCGAAAGTTTGCACCTGCCCGCCGCCATCACCGACTTTTTGCGCACTGCGGAAAGCGGACGCGGCTTTGCGGTGACGGGACGGGTGCTGGTCGGGTTGTTCGATACGCTGTCCATTTACCTGATATTTCTCATTACCCGAAAAATGTATGGCGATTGGGCGGGGCTGCTGGCGGCGGCGCTGTATGCTTTCGCCGTCACCCCGATTCAACTGGCGCATTTTTTCGCCGTTGACCCCGTTTCGACCACTTTTGTGCTGCTCACTATTTACGCATCCATTTTAATGTTGGAACGCCGCACACCCGGCACGGCAATTTTGGCGGGCGTTGCCATCGGGCTGGCGGTTTCATCCAAATACAGCGCCCTGCCGGTGGCGCTCGTGCCGGCGGTGGCGGTATTTTTCATCAACCGAGATGAACACCGCTCGGCGGCAGATTGGTTTTTTCACCCGCTGTTATGGACGGCGGCTTTGGCATCATTTGTCACTTTCGCGCTCACCTCGCCTTTTGTGCTGCTCGATTTCGGTAATTTTTACACGGCGGTGGTCAAAGAGCAGGGGCAGATGGTCAGCGGCGCGGCGGATTTTCCTTTCACCCGCCAATACCGCAACACGCCCGCCTACTGGTATTTTCTGAACCAGCAATTGCGCTGGGGGATGGGCTGGGCGCTCGGCGTGCTGGCGTTGGCAGGCACGGCATGGGCAATCATTCGCGGGGCGACGGGCAAACTGTCGCGGCGAGAATGGCTGCTGCTGGCGTGGTTTGTGCCGTATTTCGGGCTGACCGGACTCTTTCTGGCGAAATTTATGCGCTATATGTCCCCCGTCATCCCGCTGATGGTCATTTTCGGCGCGGGGCTGATGGCGGCGCTTGCCCGGCGGTGGCGTTGGGCAGCGATTGCGCTTTCGGCGGCGGTGCTGGCT
>CAYPNZ010000488.1:0-2535 GCA_964411845.1 uncultured Anaerolineaceae bacterium | reverse complement strand
TGATGCCACCATCGCTTTCATCAAACAGGGCGACCCCGGACTCATTTTTACCAACTTGGTGGATTTTGATGCACTTTACGGACATCGGAACAATCCGCGCGGGTATGCCGATGCGCTGGAAGCGTTCGACCGCCGTTTGCCGGAAATTTTGGACGCCTTACTGCCCGGCGATGTGCTGTTCATCACCGCCGACCATGGCAACGACCCCACCACCCCCAGCACCGACCATTCTCGCGAGCGCGTGCCGCTGCTCATCGCCGGAAATGTTATCCACCCGGCAACAAATTTCGGCACACGCCCCCGCTTTTCCGACCTTGCCGCCACCGTTGCCGAATTGCTGGGGCTTGATTGGCGCGGCGCCGGTGAGTCGTTCGCTGCGGAAATTGTAAAATAGTTGTCAGTGGTCAGTTATCAGCGGGCGGCTGTCAGCGGTCAAACTGACCACTGATAACCGATAACCAAAAATCAACACCCAACACCTATCCACCATCGGAGGCGCTATGTCTGCACCCGTAAAATCCACCCGCCACCCGTCAAAATTGATGGCTGTCGTCGCTTTTTTGGGGCAAAAACTCGGTTTTGGCGCGGCAGTATTGCTCAGCATCATCTATCTCAGTTTTTTGGGATTGGATATGGCGCGCGGCACGCCGTTCGGCTCGGCATTGGTGGTATCGCTCACCAAAACGGGCAGTTATTTGGTGCGGTTGGCGCGCGGCGATTTGGGCTTTACGCAAGCAGGCGTTTTTACCGGTTTGCCCAGCCCGGTCATCGAGGTGATTCCCGAATTGCTGGCAAAAAGTTTCGGGTTGCTGGCGGTATCGCTGACGCTGGCGGCTGTGGTTGGCATCACACTGGGGCTGCTGGCGGCATACCAACGCCGTGCCGGATGGTCGCTGTCCATCATCGTGCTATCCATCATCGGGGTGTCCATCCCCAGTTTTTTTGCGGCGCTGCTGCTGCAACTGCTGTTAATTCAATGGACGCGCCGGATGGGGTCGCCGCTGCTGCCGTTGGGCGGCTTCGGCTGGGATAAACATCTTATTTTGCCCGCGCTGGTGCTGGCGGCGCGACCGGTGGCGCAAATTACCCGCGTCACCTTCCTATCGATTCAAACCATTTTAAAACAAGATTTTGTGCGCGTGGCACACGCCAAAGGGCTGCGCGGCAGCACCGTGCTGTGGCGACACGTGGTGCGCAATGCCGCCATCCCCGTGCTGACCACCATCGGGCTGTCGCTGCGGTTTTCGTTGAGCAGTTTGCCCGTGGTTGAATTTTTCTTCGGCTGGACGGGGTTGGGGCTGGTTTTGCTGAAAGCCATTTCCCAAAAAGACGATAACCTGACCGTGGCGCTTACCCTCAGTTTGGGCGTGGTTTTTATTTTGGTGAACATTTTTTTGGAAGCCATGTACCGCTTGCTTGACCCCCGTCTGCGCGATGCCGTACGCCATACCAAACGCGGCGGTTCGCGTGCCGGGCTGAAAACCCTGCTGGCAGACATCCCCGCCATCCTCGCCGACAATCCGCTCTACCGGTGGTTGAAAAATCGAAATGCCGATACGCCCGCCGCCGACCCCATCAAAGCGGTGCTGGCGCAGCAAAAACGCCACACCGACCGCGCCGCCGATGAACCTGACGGTGCCGCCGCCGAACGCCGGCGCACCCTGCTGCGCGGCACGGTGGGCAACTTTCCGTTTGCCGTCGGCGGCATATTGGTATTGCTGCTGCTGGCAGTGGTTATCATCGGTCCGTTAATTTCGCCGCACAGCCCGTACACCACCGTGGGGCTTACCATCACCGATGGCAAAATGGAAGTGCCCCCCTTCAACCCCGGCGAAAAATATCCGTGGGGCACCGATGTGATGGGGCGCGATATTATGAGTTTGGTGCTGGCGGGCGCACAGCAAACGCTGATGCTGGCGGCGCTGGTAATGCTCACCCGCGTGCTGATTGGCGCGGTGCTGGGCGCGCTGGCGGGCTGGTTCGGCGGCACATGGTTCGACCGCACCGTGCTGTCGCTGGCAGAAATCATCGCCGCCTTCCCCACCCTGCTGCTGGCAATGATTTTAATTTTGGCAATCGGCATTCGGCAGGGTATGCAACCGTTCATCATCGCGCTGGGGTTTGTCGGCTGGGGCGAAGTGATGCAGTTTGTGCGCGGCGAAGTGATGGCGCTGCGCCCCAAACCGTTCATCGAAAGCGCGGTGGCGGTGGGGCTGCGCACGCCGGGCATTTTACGCAATCACGTGCTGCCGAATCTCATTTCGCCCCTCATTTCGATTGCCTCGCTGGAAATGGGGGCGGTGCTGATGCTGCTCGGCGAATTGGGTTTCATCGGTATTTTCATCGGTGGCGGCGCGTTCGCCGAATTGCAAATTGATATGCCGCCGTACCACTATTCCGATGTACCGGAATGGGGCGCGCTGCTGAGCAATGTGCGGGTGTATGCCCGCGCCTACCCGTGGACGGCAATTTATCCCACACTGGCGTTTTTCATTTCCATTTTAAGTTTCAATCTGTTCGGCGAAGGGGTACGCC
>CAYPNZ010000487.1:0-2542 GCA_964411845.1 uncultured Anaerolineaceae bacterium | reverse complement strand
GTAAAACGTAAAACGTATTGCGTAAAACGTAACCTTGAACTTTGAACTTTGAACCAGAAACTCGAATTTGCAACCTTGCAACTCTGCAACCTTGAACTTTGAACCTTGAACTTTGAACCCAAAACCCGAAACCCTATGAACATTCTTGACGTTCGGGCGCAAATGCCCAATTACGATGAATACAAAGACTGGCAGCGCGATGGCGAAATTTTAGGCATTGCCGTGCATCATTCCGCCACGGCGAACCGTCAAACCGGCGCACCCACCGGCGATGCGTTCTCTTTTTTCGACTACCACGTTAACGGGCGCGGCTGGACGCACGGCGGATACAATTATGTCATCACCGGAGACGGCACGGTGCAATATGCGCTGGACGAAAAGATTGCCGCCTATCACGCCGGATTTAAAGACCCGGATGATGAACTGGGGCTGGAACGCGGTCAATATTGGAACAACCACTATCTCGCCATCTGTTTGGCGGGTTGGTTCAATACCGACCGCAGTTACCGCGATGCCGACGGCAATATCCACCCCATTCCCAACAATTTCACCCGCCCCACGCCGGAACAGTGGGATTCGCTGCTGCAACTTGCCGCCCAACTGATGCAGAAGTATCAAATCCCGGTAGAAAATGTCCGCATTCACCGCGAATTGACCGGCAACCATACCCAATGCCCCGGCTTGAACTTCGACCCGGAACACCTGCGCAGCCAACTTGCCGAAACCGTGCCGCCCCCGCCGCCGACCATCCCCCCACCCCAGCCCGGCGAGCACGTTATTCTGCTGGCAAACAGCGGCGATACCTTTTCCGCCGCGTTGCAATATGTGTGGAAATTCCGCCCGGACATCAGTTTTGCACCGGAAACCGTTGCCGACCGCTGGCAATACATCACCGCCGTGGGGAACATCGGCGCGGACTGGCTGGCAGAATATCGCCGCCGGGGTGCGCTGGTGGTCGACCATATTGACGGCACACCGGTGGAAATTCGAGAAACACTCGGCGAACTGGTTGCCCAAAATCGGCGATTTCTGGCAGACAACATCCCACCGCCCGAACCGCCGCCCGAGCCGTCGGTTACTCGTTATACCGTCCAACCCGGCGATTCGCTGTCGAAGATTGCCCGTCACTTTTACGGAAATTCCGCCCGGTGGCGTATAATTTTCGATGCCAACCGAGATATTCTTTCCGACCCGCGACTGCTCCGACCGGGGCAAGTGTTGGTTATTCCCCCGGGGTAGGTTCAAGGTTGCAGGGTTGCAAATTCGAGTTTCAAGTTCAAGGTTTCAGGTTCAAAGTTGCAAGGTTTCAAGGTTGCAGGGTTGCAAAATTCACGTCTCACGTTTCACGCAATACGTTTCACGCAATACGTTTTACGTTTCACGCATCACGTTTCAAGAAATGCCAATCGAAACTCACACCATAAAAATCATCGCCACCCCGGCAAGGGCAACAACCGTACCGAACACCGCTCGGAAACCGATTTTGTCGTGCAAAAAAAAGTGGGCAATGGGCAAAATCAGCACCGGTGCCAGCGCCATCAGCGTGGAAGCAATGCCCACCGGTGCAAGATGCACCGCCACCAGCGATAACCACACGCCGATGAACGGTCCCACGGCGCTGCCGCCCACAATTGCCAACAGCGCCTTTTTATTTTTGAAAACAACCGCCGTGCGGCGTAAATTCCCGCGCACAGCGGTAACCGTCCAAATGACAATTACCGCTACCACCATACGGATGAGCACGCCGGACAAAACCGGAAAATCGCCCGCCAAGCCCTGTTTGGCGGCAATCAGCCCGAACGATTGCCCGAACGCGCCCCCCAGCCCCGCCAAAATGCCAAACAAGCGATGGCGCGGGTCGGCAACGGTGTGCGGGTCATCCTGCCGCGGTGATTCCAGCACCACCCAGCCAATGCCGCTAACGGTTATGGCAATTGCCGCCAACTGCCACACCCCCAACGTTTCGCCGAGGAAAATCCACGCCAGAAAAGTGCTGATAACCGGCACCAGCGCCATCAACAGCATTGAAATGCGCGGACCAACCATCACAAAGGCTTGAAAAAGGAAGGCATCGCCAATAACCAAGCCGATGATACCGGACAATCCCAGCCAAAAATAGCGTTCCGGTTCCACACCGAGGGGGAAAAGCGTTCCCAGCGTGAGCAGGTGCGTCAGCGACAGGAATACCACTGCCAACAGCAACCGGCTGCGATTCACAATGGTAGAGCCGACCTCGCGCCCGCCGATGGTAAAAAAGATGGAAGTGAATGTCCACATTAGGGATGTTGCCAGTGCTGCAAGTTCGCCCATAATCGCCTCGGTGATGGTAGGGGTGGGTTGACCGAAGTTGGTCAACCAAATAGCGGTGAATTGTAACACACATCGGCGGGGGTGTCCACTTGTAAACCCGGCAAAAATAAGGTAGTATTGAAGTGAGATTGACTGCCAATGAATACAAAACCCCAATCCGCATCTCCCCAATTGCACAGCCCGCTTCAGCGGCAGATGACCATCACTTTGAGTGTGGTGATTGTCAGTTTGC
>CAYPNZ010000486.1:0-2546 GCA_964411845.1 uncultured Anaerolineaceae bacterium | reverse complement strand
TGAAATTTGAGCACTCATAGTGAACAATCTCGGTGTGTGCCAATTCGATTGAAAGGAGACGATAACAATGTCGAAAATAATTGGAATTGACTTAGGAACAACGAACAGTGTGGTAGCGGTTATGGAAGGGGGCGACCCCACTGTCATCGCCAATAGCGAAGGGGGGCGCACAACGCCCAGCGTGGTAGCCTTTAACAAAAACGGAGAACGGTTAGTGGGGCAAACCGCCAAACGGCAAGCGGTTACCAATTCTGACAATACCATCTACTCTGTAAAACGGCTCATCGGGCATAAATTTGACGAAATTGCCGACGAAATTAAACACCTTTCGTACAAAGTGGAAAAGGGTCCGCAGGGTGATGCCCGCGTGAAAATTCCGGTGGTGAACAAAACCTACACCCCGCAAGAAATTTCGGCAATGATTTTGCAGAAACTGAAAACCGATGCCGAAGCCTATCTGGGCGAAACCGTCACCGATGCGGTCATTACCGTGCCCGCATACTTTAACGACAGCCAGCGGCAAGCCACCAAAGATGCCGGTAAAATTGCCGGGTTGAACGTGCGCCGCATCATCAACGAACCGACCGCCGCCGCTTTGGCGTATGGTCTGGACAAAAAATCGAACGAAACCATCTTGGTTTTCGACCTCGGTGGCGGTACGTTTGACGTTAGTTTGCTGGAAGTGGGCGACGGCGTCATCGAAGTGAAATCCACCAGCGGCGACACCCATTTGGGTGGTGACGACTGGGACCAGCGCATCGTGGCATGGATGGTTGCGGAATTTAAAAAAGATCAGGGCATTGACCTGAGTAAAGACAAACAGGCGTTGCAACGGTTGAAAGAAGCGGCGGAAAAAGCAAAAATCGAACTTTCCAGCATGATGGAAACCGAAATTAACCTGCCGTACATTACCGCCGATGCCAGCGGTCCGAAACACCTGCAATTGCGATTGAGCCGCAGTAAATTCGAGCAACTGACCGAAGACTTGCTGAAACGGGTGGAACAACCTTTCCACAGCGCACTGAAAGATGCCGGGTTGAAAGCGAGCGATATTGATGAAGTGGTGTTGGTCGGCGGTTCAACCCGTATGCCGATGGTGCAGGAATTAGTGAAAAAACTGACCGGTGGCAAAGAACCGCACAAAGGCGTAAACCCCGATGAAGTTGTCGCCATTGGTGCTGCCATTCAGGGCGGAGTGCTCGCCGGTGATGTGAAAGACGTGCTGCTGCTCGACGTGACCCCGTTGAGCCTCGGTGTGGAAACGATGGGTGGGGTGATGACCCGCCTGATTGAGCGGAACACCACCATCCCCACCAAGAAAAGCGAAATTTTCAGCACCGCAGCCGATAACCAAACGGCGGTTGACATCCACGTTTTGCAGGGTGAACGCCCGTTGGCGGCAGACAATATGACGCTCGGACGCTTCCGGCTGGACGGTATTCCCCCGGCGCCGCGCGGTATTCCGCAAATTGAAGTGACCTTCGATATTGATGCCAACGGTATTTTGCACGTGACCGCGCAAGATAAAGCCACCGGCAAAGAGCAGAAAATTACCATTACCGCCAGCACCAACCTCAGCGAAAGCGATATTGACCGGATGGTAAAAGAGGCTGAACAGAACGCCGATGCCGACCGTGAACGGAAAGCACTCATCGAAGCGCGGAATATGGCGGACAACCTGGTCTATCAATCGGAAAAAACGTTGAAAGACCTGGGCGATAATGTGGATGCCGCTTTGAAAGCCGATGTGGAAAGCAAAATCGAGGCGGTGAAAAAAGCGTTGGAAACCGACGACAAAGCGCAAATTGTCAGCACCAGCGAAGCCTTGCAGCAAGCCTTATCGCAAATTGGGCAAGCGGCATACCAGCAAGCAGGTCCGCAAGCCGCCCCGGCAGACGGCGCAACCGCCAACGGTAACACCGGCGGCGAAGCCTCCGGCAGCGATGAAGATGTCATCGAAGGTGAATTTACCGAAGCGTAATTGAAAATAACTTTCAGCCTCGGCGGGCAACCCCTGCCGAGGCTTTTTTTATAACCCCAGCATCACCCGCGCGATGGAAAAATAGATGAACAGCCCGGTGGCATCTACCAGTGTGCTCATCACCGGACCGGAAACCACGGTCGGGTCGATTTTTAATTTGGCGGCAATCAGCGGCAGCAGCGAACCGATGCCGGTTGCCCACAGCACAATGCCGATGATGGCGGTGGCAACCGTCAACGCCAGCGCGGGATTGGGTTCCCAAGTGATGGCGCGGATGTATGCCGCAATTGCCATACCCAGCCCCAGCACCAACCCGGTGCGTTCTTCTTTCCACCATACTTTTAGCGCATCGTGCCAATCAATTTCGCCCACGGCTAACGCCCGAATGATGATGGCGGTTGTTTGCGAGCCGGCATTGCCCCCCGTGCCGATGAGCAGGGGCACAAAAATAGACAGGGCAACCATTGCTTGCAATTCATCCTGAAAAAGTCTCATTACCGAACCGGTGAGGGTGGCGGTGAGAAAGAGCAGCAGCAACCAACCGATGCGTTTGCGGGTCATCGAG
>CAYPNZ010000485.1:0-2551 GCA_964411845.1 uncultured Anaerolineaceae bacterium | reverse complement strand
ATGGACATACACTTTCAGGTAGTCGGTGCTTTCGGCGGCATAATGTCCCCACACTTTTCCCAACAGTGTATCGGGGGTAACCACCCAACCGGCATTTTGCGCCAGCACCTCCAACAGCCGAAACTCGGTGGCAGTGAGCGAAATCGGGTTGCCGTCTCGGTAGACCTGTCGCGTTTGAAAGTCAATGTGCAAACCGGCGTACCGGTAGGGTTTGGCGGCACTGCGGCTGATAGTGCCTTCGGTGCGGCGCAGTACCGACCGAATGCGTGCCAGCAGTTCCAAATGCCCAAACGGTTTGACAATATAATCATCCGCGCCCAATTCCAGCCCATGCACTTTTGCCAATTCGTCATCTTCCACTGTTAAAATGATTACCGGCACATCAGAAAAGAGCCGCAATTCTTTCAGCACATCAAACCCGGACATATCGGGCATTTGCAGGTCGAGCAGCACCAAATCGGGCTTTTCCGCGTCTACCGCCAACAATCCTTTTTCACCGTTATTGGCTTCAACAATCTGCCAATTAGGCTCTTGCAGGGTAATGGTCAACCGCACTGCTTTGGTTACATCCGGCTCGTCATCAATGATTAAAATTTTCTTGTTCGCTTTTTCCATCGGGAACCTCTATTTCCTCTTCGGTAACGGGCAGGGTGAAACAAAATTTACTTCCCCCCGCCGGACTGTCTTCCAACCAAATTTCTCCGCCGGATTGGGTGACCAATTCCCGGCAGATGAACAATCCCAACCCCACCCCGGCGAGGGCTTTATCGGTGTTGGTGGTATAAAATTTGTTGAAAATTAAGGCGCGGTGTTCCGGTGGCACGCCATCTCCCGCGTCGGAAACGCAAATTTGCAGCATGCCATCCGTCGGGCGTGCCGAAATTTGAATTTTGCTGTTGGGCGGAGAAAACTTGGCGGCGTTTTGCAGCAAATTCGACAGCACTTGCTCGGCACGGCGCGGGTCAACCCACACATAGGGCAGGTTGGCGGCAAGGGTGGTAATGCACTGTTGTTGCTTTTTTGCCAGCAACGGTTGGTGGCTTTTGGCAACGGTTTCGATGAGTGCCGTAATGTCGGTGGGACGGGGGCGCAGGGTGACGGCATGGGCTTCCAGCCGAGAACTTTCCAGCAAATCGCGGATGAGGTTTTCCAGCCGGTCAAGATTTTGAACGATGGTTTCGGTAATTTCCGCTTGCGTTTCGGGGGGAAGTTGCGGCAATTGCGGCAGCGACGGCGCCAGCATTTTCAGCACGGCGAGGGGGGTTTTCAATTCGTGCCCGATTGCCGAAAAGAAGGTGGCTTGCATACGCCGAAATTCTTCCAACCGGCGGACGTGGGCGCGTTCGCGGGTGAAGGTGCGGGCGTTGCGCACCGCCAATCCGGCTTCCAGCGCCAGCGATTGCAGGAAGGTTTGCTCGTCTTCGGTGAGTGTGCGCGCTGACCGCTGCCCGACCACCAATGCGCCCACCACTTCTTCATCGGAACGGAGCATTACGCCGGTAATACATTTGGTGGGCAAAGCGGCAAACAGTTTCGGCAATGGTAGCGTGCAGTTTTCCCCGGCAGAAAAGAGCGGCGGCGCGTTGTCCAGCCAGCCGGCATCATCGGCAGTGATGACGGTATCGGCGGGCAGCCGGTCGGTGGTAGATGCGGCAATGCGCCATGCCCCCGGCTCGTTCAGTCGAGGTAACAGTACCATGCTGAACGCCACATCGGGTAGAATGTGCGTGCTTTCCAGCACCACTTGCAGGGTGTGCGCCAAATTCAGTTTGGCTTCGCCCAGTTGCACAAAAATTGCGTTCAATGCCGCCATCCGTTCGGCGGCGTAAGCGGCTTTTTGGCGTTCGGCTTCCTGACGCCGCAAGAGTTCGGCAAACAATACCACCACCCCGCCCACAATCAGCGACAGCACAAATTTGCTGACGACAATATAGGCAACCATTGAAAGTGCATCGCCGCGCGGGGCGTATGATGTAACCGCAACTTGGATGGCGGATACGCCCAAAAAAACCGCTGTTGCCGGTTGCCAGCGCAGAGTCAGCCCGGTTTCGGCGATAACCTGCATAAACAGCACAAAAAAGAAACTGCCGAAACCGCCGGTGAGCAATACCGTAAGCGTGGCAATCAGGGTGTCGCCCAGCAAAAGCCACCCCACCCGATTGGCTCGCAGCGGTTTGCGATACCACAAATGCAGAGATACGGGAATATTGTATATTGTCAACAATCCCAGCACTACCGGCACCGGCAGTAGGGTGGCGTTGGCTTGCAAATTGCCAAAAAGGGACGGAATACCGGTTAACAGCATCACAATCCAGCGCAAAAGTACAAAAAAACGGTCAATGTGCCGGGCGGGAATTGTATCTACCCAAGAGCCCCACAATGTGCGGGGGGCATCGTCCGGGGTATTCGATGGGAGAAACGGCTTCAAAAGTGCCATAGCGAAATATCAAACCTTGAACTAAATGAGACTTTTGCAAGAGGTCTATTATGACCCGCCTGAAAAAAGGTTGCTTTTTCACCACAGAGGCGCAGAGAAGCAGAGAAATTCATA
>CAYPNZ010000484.1:0-2553 GCA_964411845.1 uncultured Anaerolineaceae bacterium | reverse complement strand
GGGGTCAGGGTTGGGGTGGGGGTGTTCGTCGCCGTGGGGACGAGGGTTGGGGTGAAGGTGGCGGTTGGGGTGGGTGTGGCAGTCGGCGGGTTGACGAATGCCGCCACCTGCCGGGTTTGACGCTTCACCATGGGTGTCAGGGCAATGATGCCGCCGATGACCACAATTACCGCAATTGCCCACAATACTATCGGCAGGTATGGAAACGGATGCGGTTTTAAATTTGCGCCGCACACCGGACATACCTGCAAATGGTCGGGCACGGCGGCACGACAATTTTTGCAGCGAATGATGCGGGGAGATTGTGGCGATTGTTGGTCGGTCATGATACGTTGATGCCCAAACAGGTTTTACGGGTCGGCTAGCGGAAAATGCCGGAAACGTCTATCGGTGACGTGACATCATAATAACTGATAACCAGCATCAACGCAAGCAGCAGCACCAATCCGATGAAATGGATAGCCCCTTCTTTTTCCGGCGGCACCCGTTTGCCGCGAATGGCTTCGATGATGATGAACATGATGCGTCCGCCGTCGAGTGCGGGGATGGGCAGCAGGTTGGTCACACCGAGCGCGGTACTTAAAATTGCCACCACAAACAAGATGGGGTACACCACATTCGACCGTTGCGCCGCTTTTACCGCCGAATCGGTAATTTGGTAGATGCCCGCCGGTCCCACCGGGCGGGCGACTTCGGCGGGAATGACTTTGCGCAATACGTCTATCGGCACGGTAAACGTTTGCACGATGATGCCGCCGGTGGCGGAAAGTCCGTTGATGAACGCCTGCCCCAGCGGCATACGGGTGATGCGCTCTTCGGTGACGGTTGCACCTGCCGAAATGCCCAGCGCCGGAATGTCTACCGGGGTGTCGAGGGTAACTTTTCGCGGGTCGGCGCCCACGGTTACGGCTTTCGGCGCGAGCGAAAGGGTTAATTGCCGCCCGTCACGTTCAACGGTGAGTTTTACGGTTTGGGGATGGGTATCCAAATAGGTATTCAACTGTTCCGGCAATGCCAAAATCAGGTCATCGGCAAAAAGCAAAATATCGCCCGGCTGCAAACCCGCTGCCGCCGCAGGCGAATCGGGGGCGACCGATTCCACTTTCAATTGGGTGTAACGGGTAAAAATACCGATGCCGATTGCCCCTTCGCCGGGCGGGGGATTTTTGCGCGGCACCAGCGAGGTTTGAATGGTTTGTCCGTTGCGCAGCAGGGTGAGCGAAACTTCTTGCCCGCGATGCGCACGGGTATATCTGACCAAATCTTCCGACGATTCAACGGGTATATCATCCACTTTCAGCACAATATCGTTGGGTTGAATACCCGCTGCCGCCGCAGGCGAATCGGGGGCGACATCGGTAATGTAGGTGGGTCCCACCGGTTCGGGCTGCCCGGTGGCAAACATAATGGTGAACACAATCACCGCGGTGATGAGATTCATCGCTGCCCCGGCAACCAGCACCACAAATCGCGTTTTTTTACTTTTGCTGGCAAAACTTCCCGGTGCGCTGGGGTCTTCTTCGCCCAACATTTTTACAAACCCGCCGAAGGGAATCCAATTGAGGGTATATTCGGTCGGTTTTTCCAAATTTTCCACAATGGTGGTAACTTTCCCGTCCAAATCATCTTTTTCCGGGTCGAACACCTCAATTTTGGTAATTTCCATCTTCCCGTCGGAGCGCGGCGATGTTTCTACCGATACCACGCTGCCAACCTGCAAGTTTTTCGGCACTTTGGTTTTATGCCCGATGATGAATTCGTGACCATCGAGCGTAATTTTACCTTCGCCCTGCCATAATTTTACGGCACGGGGGGGATACCCGATACCAAATTCTTCAACAACGATACCCGCTTTTTTGGCGGTGATAAAATGTCCCAGCTCATGAACAAAAATGAGCAGGCTCAATATCAAAACAAAAACAATAACTGTTGCCATTTGCAACCTCTAATTTATTTTTCTGGGGAAATTATAGCCCGTGGGAAATCAATTAGCAATTAAAGCGAGAATGTTATGGCGCCGGGGCAATCTTTATGTGGTTCGCTATTCACCGCTCATTATTTTTGTGCCGCCGCCGACACCGCTGCGCAAGATTTTTTGCACGCCGGGCAATGCCTGTACCAGCGATGCCACCGCATCGGCATGGGGACGCTCGCAAATCAGGTGGACATTGGGACCCGCATCAATGGTAAAATACACGGGGATGCCGTCGGCGCGCCATTGGCGCACCGCGTGAATGATAGCAAGCGTGGCGGGCTGCCAGTAAAAAAGCGGCGGACGGCTGGTCATCATCACCGCATGCATCATCACCGCATCTTCTTCCATAACCGTGCCGAGCGCAGACAAATCTTTTGCCAGCACCGCCGCTTTCGCTGCGGCAAATCGTTCTGCGGCGCTGGCAACCCGCGCCGCCTGCAACACGCCGGTATCGGCAAGGGCATGCCCGCCGGTTGAACCGACCGTTTTATGTGCCGCGCTGACCACCGCCACAATATCCACCAAATCCCAGTGGTCGGGGGGGGCGATACTTTCGGCGAAAGACGTTTCGTCCGTGC
>CAYPNZ010000483.1:0-2554 GCA_964411845.1 uncultured Anaerolineaceae bacterium | reverse complement strand
CGCCCGCGCCCGAAAAACCGTGCTGGTTGATTTCGGTTTCCGGCTGCCCAGCGCGCTCGACAATCGCCCGCTGACGTTTGAAGAGTGGGAAAGTCACATCCATCAGGTGATATACACCACCGCCACCCCCGGACCCTATGAAAAAGAACACGCCGAGCAGGTGGTGGAACAATTGATTCGCCCCACCGGCTTGCTCGACCCGGAAGTGATTGTCCGCCCCACTGCCGGGCAAATTGACGACCTGCTGCACGAAATCAACCGCCGCATCGAAAGGGGACAGCGCACGCTGGTGACAACCCTCACCAAACGAATGGCGGAAGATTTGGCGGAATATCTGATGGAAGCCGGACTGAAAGTGCAATACCTGCACAGCGACATCAAAACGCTGGAACGGGTGGAAATTTTGCGCGATTTGCGGATGGGTGTATTCGATGTGGTGGTAGGTATCAACCTGCTGCGCGAAGGGCTCGATTTGCCCGAAGTTTCGCTGGTGGCAATTCTCGATGCGGACAAAGAAGGGTTTCTCCGCTCGGAAACCAGTTTGGTGCAAACCATCGGGCGGGCGGCGCGGCACGTGGAAGGCACCGTCATTATGTATGCCGACAAAATGACGCCGTCAATGCGGCGTGCCATTGACGAAACCAACCGTCGCCGCGAAAAACAGGCGGCATACAACCGCACTCACGGCATCGAACCGCAATCCATCCTGAAAGAAATTCGGGAAATGATGGCGCAGGTCGAAACGGAAAAAGCCCCCGCCAACACGCTCGCCGAATCGGCAGGTGAATATACCATCAACGCCCCCATCCCCGCGGATGAACTGCGCCGCACCATCGCCGAACTGCAAAAGCAAATGAAAGCCGCCGCCAAAGAACTGGCATTTGAAAAAGCCGCCCTCATCCGCGACCAAATTTTCGATTTGGAGAAACAATTGGAGGTGCTGGAAACGGACGCAACCCTGCCCGAATGGGAAAAAATCAAATCGCGGCGGTAACTGTTCAGCGGTTCGGTTCAGTTCAGCCTCGCCCCGAAATAAATTTCAGGGCTAAAAGCATAAGCCGACTGAAAGTCGGCTTGAATTTTAAGCATGAACTTTAGTTCAAGGCATAGGTAATCTGTCATCACGAGCCCGGCGAAGCAATCTCCGTTTGCGGCAGTGGGGATTGCCTCAACCCTGACGGGTTTCGCAATGACAGACCGAACAGATACTCTCGGCAATCTTAAAACTCGCGGGGAAAATCAAACTTTTTATTGATAATTGATTCGGAATATGATATGCTGACGGTGTTCCAAACCACTCAAACGGGGTAACGGATTGCCCCATAAACTCAGGAGGAGAATTAATGCAAGAGTTTAAAAAGTTTATTATGCGCGGGAATGTGGTTGATATGGCGGTCGGCATTGTTATTGGGGCGGCATTCGGCGCAATCATCAAATCGCTGGTTGCCGATATTATTATGCCGCCCATCGGATTGCTGCTGGGGGGCGTGGATTTTGCCAATTTATACACCCTGCTCAAAGCGGGCGACCCCGCCGGACCGTATGCTTCGCTGGCAGATGCCCAAGCCGCCGGAGCGGTAACCATCAATTACGGGGTTTTCATCAACACCATCATCAGTTTTTTGATTGTGGCATTCGTCATCTTTTTGATTGTGAAAAACATCAACCGGATGCAGGCAGAAGAGGCAGCGCCGCCCGCCGCACCGACCACCAAAGAATGCCCGTTCTGCCACACCGAAATTCCCATCAAAGCGACGCGCTGCCCGCACTGTACTTCGGAGTTGGAGGCATAAAACAAGCGGCAATCGGTTCGACTAAAAAATATTTTCGCCGAAAAGCGAAGCCAGTAACTCAACCGCCATTTGGGCGGTTTTGTTTTGCACATCCAAAATGGGATTCACTTCCACCACATCCACCGAGCCGACTTTGCCGGTATCGGCGATGATTTCCATCAACAGATGCGCTTCACGGTACGAAAGCCCGCCGGGCACCGGCGTGCCGACGCCGGGCGCTTCCGCCGGGTCGAGGCTGTCCATATCGAGGCTGACATGCAACCGCGAATGGTGTCGCAATTGACGCAAGGCTTCGTGTGCCACCACGGCGATGCCGCGTTCGTCAATTTCACGCATGGTGTACACTGCCGCGCCGCTCTTTTTCAGCAAATCGCGCTCGCCGGGGTCTAAATCTCGAATGCCGATGAGCACCACATCGGGCGCAGTCAGTTTTGTGCCGGGACGCCCCAAGTCAACCAGTTCCGGCGCGCCGAAACCCATCAGTGCCGCCAACGGCATCCCGTGGATATTGCCACTGGGCGAGGTTTCCGGCGTGTTAAAATCGCCGTGCGCATCAATCCACAGTACCCCGGCGGGCTGCGTGTGTGTTACCCCGCCGATGGTGCCCACCGCGATAGAATGGTCGCCGCCGAGAAAAACGGGACGCACGCCGTCTGCCACCGCTTGCCGTCCCGCCTCGTAAATTTCTGCGCAGGTGCGAGCCACTGCCGGCAGAAAAGACATCCCGCCGTTGCGGGGCAGTGTGTCGCGCACGGGAACCG
>CAYPNZ010000482.1:0-2567 GCA_964411845.1 uncultured Anaerolineaceae bacterium | reverse complement strand
ACCTATGCACTGAAAGGAGACTGCAATGCTGCAAAACCGCGAACTACCACCAACCGACTTGTGCAAACACTGTGACCCGGCGCAATTTTCATTTGCCACCACCGCCGAGTTGGAGGAACTGACGGAGATTATCGGGCAGGAACGTGCCGTTTCCGCCGTGAAATTCGGTATTTCCATTCGCCGCGAAGGGTACAATTTGTATGTGCTCGGTCCGCACAGCACCGGAAAATTTTCGGCGGTGCGGCAATTTTTGGAGCAGCAAGCCATTGGCGAGCCCACCCCCGGCGATTGGTGCTATGTGAATAATTTCGACCAACCCCACCGCCCGCGCGCGCTGCACCTGCCCGCCGGACGCGGCTCGGCGCTGGTGGCGGATATGTCGGCATTTGTAGAGGAATTGCGCACCGTCATCCCGGCGGTATTCGATGGCGAAGATTATCGCAACCGTTTGCAGAGTATTGACGACCAATTCAAGCAAAAACACGAAGCCGCGTTTCAAAATATTCAGCAACTGGCAAAAGAACGCAATTTGGCGCTCATTCGCACGCCGAACGGCATTGCTTTTGCCCCGCTGGCAGAGGGCAAAATTATCACCCCGGAAGAATTTGAAAAACTACCGGCAGAAGAGCAGGAACGCATTAAAAAGCAAATTGAAGAAATGCAGGATGAGATGGATAAAGCCATCTATCAGGCGCGCCAACTGGAAAAAGAACAGCGCGAACAGATTCGGGCGTTGAACCGCGATGTGGCGCAGACGGAAGTTTCGCATTTGATGGTGGATTTGCGCAAAAAGTACGCCGATTTGCCCGCCGTGCTCGATTATCTGCAAACGGTGGAAAAGGATGTGGTTGATAATGTGGATGACTTCCGCGGCACCACCGAGGATGAAGCCACCCCGCTGGCGGGTATGCCGCTGCCGCGTTCGCTGCGGGGACCCGCATTTTTGCGCCGCTATCAGGTAAACCTGCTGGTTGACCATAGCGGCAACCATGGCACGCCGGTAATTTATGAAGACCACCCCACCTATCCCCATTTGGTGGGACGCATCGAACATATTGCCACCCAATTTGGCACACTGACCACCGATTTCACGCTGGTAAAACCCGGCGCACTGCATCGGGCAAACGGCGGGTATCTTATTTTAGAGGCGCACAAAATTTTGGCGCAGCCTTTTGCGTGGGAACAGTTAAAACGCGCGCTGCGCGCCGAGAAAATCGAAATTGAATCGGCGGGGCAGATGTACGGTGTTATCAACACGGTATCGCTCAAACCCGAACCGATACCCCTCGACATAAAAGTGGTCATCATTGGCGACCGCCTGCTCTATTATCTGTTGAGCCAGCACGACCCCGATTTCGGCGAGTTGTTCAAAGTGGCGGCGGATTTCGCCGCGGATATGGAACGCAATACCGAAAACAACCTGCTGTATGCGCGGCTCATCGGCACGATTGCCCGCAAAGAGGGGTTGCGCCATTTTGATGCGCCCGCGGTTGCCCGCGTCATCGAACGGAGCGCGCGAATTGTGGAAGATGCCGAACGCTTGTCCATCCGTATGCAGTCTGTTGCCGATTTGGTGCGCGAAGCCGATTATTGGGCGGCGGAAGCCGGGCACGATGTGGTGACCCGTGAAGATATGCAGAAGTCGATTGATATGCAAATTTACCGTGTCAGCCGCATTAAAGAGCGAATGCAAGAGCAAATTTTGCGCGGCACATTTTTAATTGATACTGACGGGGCACAGGTGGGACAAATCAATGGACTGTCGGTCATCAATATGGGGAATTACGAGTTCGGCAGACCGACCCGCATTACGGCGCGGGTGCGGCTTGGCAGGGGAAACATCATTGATATTGAACGCGAAGTGAAATTGGGGGGACCGTTGCACACCAAAGGCGTGTTGATTCTTTCCGGCTTTTTGGGCGCGCGCTTTATCCCCGACCGCCCGCTGTCGCTGTCGGCAAGTTTGGTGTTCGAGCAATCATACGGCGAGGTAGACGGCGACAGCGCCTCATCGGCGGAACTGTATGCGCTGCTGTCGGCGCTGGCAGATGTGCCCCTCAAACAATCGCTGGCGGTGACGGGGTCGGTGAATCAGTTGGGGCAGGTGCAGGCTATCGGCGGGGTAAACGAGAAAATCGAAGGGTTTTTTGAGGTATGTGCGGCGCGCGGTTTGACGGGTGAGCAGGGGGTGCTCATCCCGATGGCAAACAAACCCCATTTGATGCTGCGGCAAGATGTGGTGGATGCGGTGGCTGCCGGAAAATTCCATATTTATGCGGTAGCCACGGTAGATGAGGGGATAGAAATTTTAACGGGGATGCCCGCCGGTGAACGCGGCGATGACGGGCTGTTCCCCGAAAATACCGTCAACCGGCGGGTGGAAGACCGGTTGCTGGCGCTGGCGCGGCAAATGAAATCATTCAATCGCCCGGCAAAAGACGGGAATAAAAAGCAGAAAAAAGAAGATAAAACAAAAAACAAGGAGTAACTGAACGCCCTTACTCCTTACTCCCTGCTCCTTACTCCCTGCTCCCTGCCTCACATCCTACCCGTACAGCACGCTGAAA
>CAYPNZ010000481.1:0-2574 GCA_964411845.1 uncultured Anaerolineaceae bacterium | reverse complement strand
GTGCCGACCGCCATCGGCGGGACGGTTCGCCACGGGCAGCAACAGGGCAGCGCCGCCGCCACCATGCCACACCCGCGCGCACCGTTTGCACTGCCGAAATTGCCGCCGCTACCGCCGATGCCCAAAATTGACATCCCCGTCGCTGACATTTGGCACGCCACGGTTGACGGGGTGGTCAGCAGTGTAACTTTTTTGGGCAACGGGCTGCAAACCATTTTGCGGCTGATGCTGCCCAGCACCGCCGCCGACAGCACCGCCCCTCGTTCATCGCGCCGACCGTCGCGCAGCGCGCTGAAAACCGTCGCCTTTGTGCTGCCGCTGCTGGCAATTGCCGTTTCGCTGATAACTTACGTCTATCAGGGGTATCATCGCACCCAGCAATACACCGAAACGCTGACCGCCGCCAACCAAAAATTCGCCACCGCACTGACATCGCCGGCTGACCAGCAACGGGTACTGTTGCACGAAGCCGAATTGTTGGCAAACCAAGCCGCCGCCATTAAAACCGACCAGCCGGAAGTTACGGAACTGAAAGAAAAAATTATCACCCAGCAAGACACGGTCAATAATGTAAAATATCTGTATTATGTACCCACCCTGAAAGAATACGACCCTGCCGCCCGCCCCCAACAGGTTATCCGCGCCGGTATGGAATTGTTTGTGCTGGACACCGCCGGGGGAAAAATTTACCATCACACGCTTGATGCCATCAGCGACACCCTGCTGCCCACCGACAGCGTCGCTGCCCAAACCGGGCAAGCAGTGGACAGCGTTGCCGTGGGCAATATCTTCGGCATGGTGTGGATACCCGCCGCCGGAGAACGCACCACCGCAGGATTGGTCATCGCCACCGATAACGGCTTGTTTGAATTTGACCCGACCCGAAACGCGCTCAGCGCCATCAGCATTTTCAGTCCCGACCAATGGCAAAATCCGGTCGCGTTCGACACCTATTTCGGCAATCTGTATGTGCTGGATGCCGCCGCCAACCAGATTTTCCGCTATTGGTCTGCCGCCGACGGCTACCCCAATCCCCCCGACAAATATTTCGCCGAAGGCATTCCCGTCAATTTGAGCGGTGCGGTGGATATGACCATTGACGGCGCCATTTACGTGCTGTACGGCAACGGGCATATCGCCAAATTTTTAAGCGGCGAACCCCAACCCTTTGAAATTACCGGGCTGGACGTGCCCTTGAAAAATCCGGTGGCAATTGTTTCGCCGTCAGATGACACGCCCTATTTATATGTGGCGGATGCCGGCAACCGGCGAATTGTCCAACTTTCAAAAGAAGGTCAGTTCATCGCCCAATTTAAACCCAAAAGTGCCAACGGCGACATCGTTTTTGACGACCTGCGCGATATGTTCATCAACCCCGATGACGGGAAAATGTACATTTTGAACGGCAAAACGTTGCTCGCCCCCGGTTTGACCGACAATTAACCGCAAGTTTAAAAACGGGGGTTTTTATGAAACTCGGACTGTATATCGGATATTCCGGCGCAACCGTCAACCTGCCGCTGGATTTGGTGCAAGAAGCCGACCGGCTCGGCTATTTTGCCGTGTGGACGGCGGAAGCATACGGCTCGGATGCCGTAACGCCGCTGGCGTGGCTCGGTGCGCAAACAAAAAACATTCGGCTGGGCACCGCCATTATGCAAATGCCCGCCCGCACCCCGGCAATGACCGCCATGACCGCCATGACACTCGACCAACTTTCCGGCGGGCGATTTCTGCTGGGGTTGGGGATGTCCGGTCCGCAAGTGGTGGAAGGCTGGCACGGGCAATCGTACCGCCACCCGCTCGGCAAAACCCGCGAATATATTGCCATTTTGCGGCAAATTTTCGCCCGCGAAAAACCGGTTGCCTTCAACGGCAAATATTACCGCCTGCCATATCAGGGCGACGATGCCACCGGTTTGGGCAAACCCCTGAAAAGCATCCTGCACGGACGCGCCGATTTGCCCGTCTATCTGGCGGCAATCGGTCCCCAAAATGTACAACTTGCCGCAGAAATTGCCGACGGCTGGCTGCCGATTTTCTTTTCGCCGCGCCATTATGCCGAAAGTTACGCGGAGGCGGTCAACGCAGGTTTGGCAAAAGGCAGAAAATCGCCCGCCGAGTTGGATATTGCCCCGTCGGTATCGGTAGTGGTGGGCGAAGATGTGGATGCCTGCCGCAGTTTTGTCAAACCGATGCTGGCGCTGTACATCGGCGGGATGGGTGCCCGCGAAAAGAACTTCTATTTCAATTTGGCATCTCGGTTTGGGTACGAAGCGGCAGCCGTCCGCGTGCAAGATTTGTATTTGGCGGGCAAAAAAGGCGAAGCCGCAGCCGCCGTGCCCGATGCGCTGGTAGATGATGTGGCGCTGTGCGGTCCGCCGGCGCGCATCAAAGACCGGCTGCAATTGTGGCGCGACAGTCCGGCAACCACGCTGAACATCATGACCTTCACCGTGGATGCCGTGCGGTTGATGGCGGAACTTGCCCTGTAAACCCAAAACCGGTTTCATTTAATTAGCCTCGCCCCGAAATAAATTTCGGGGCTAAAAACATAAGCCGACTTTCAGTCGG
>CAYPNZ010000480.1:0-2582 GCA_964411845.1 uncultured Anaerolineaceae bacterium | reverse complement strand
AAATTAAATCTTCTTCACTCGCTCTTACCTTCACTATCCAAATGTTAATGTGCAAGTCCATTAAAAAACCAACAATTGACATCATTGCTGGCTCAATTGACACAGGGATTTTTTCATTCCCCTGCAAACAAACAGTGTATCTCAACCGCCTGTTTTTGTCAAATCCATCGCGCCGATTTTTTTGCAATCTATGTGCTGATTTCGATGATCCTGCGACGCTTTTCAGCGCGACAACGAGGCAGGATTATATACGCTTTTTCCCCTTTGTCAAATCGCAATTTCGGTTTTGAAAAACGCACGTTACCCGCCGATTACCCGCAATTGCGATGCCCCCCGCAATGCCGCCACCGACCCAATCCCCGCGGCAAACATGGTCACTTGCAGCACCGTTTGTACCACCTCGATTTCTTCTACCACCGCGGCGGTAGATTGCGTTGCCGCCCGCAAAAATACCCCCGCCAACCCGCCGAGGTTCGCCCCCAGCGCAATACTCTTCGCCACATCCACCCCCGACCGCAGCCCGCCGCTGGCAATTACCGGCAAATTCGGCGCTGCCCGACGCGCCGCCAAAACGGCTTCGGTTGTGGGGATACCCCAATCTACAAATGCCGCCGCCACCCGCCGCTGGCGTTCGGTAGACGCGCGGTACATCTCCACCTGCGACCATGACGTGCCCCCCGCCCCCGCCACATCTATCGCCGCAATACCGGCATTTGCCAGTTGCCGCACATTTTCCGCCGAAAACCCCCAGCCGACTTCTTTCGCAATCACCGGCACATCCATCCCGGCGCACACTTTTTCAACCCGCGCCAGCAATCCCGCAAAATTGGTGTCGCCCTCCGGCTGAACCGCCTCTTGCAGCGCGTTAAAATGCAAAATCAACGCATCCGCCGCAATCATATCCACCGCACGCCGACATTCGTCCAGCCCGTAACCGTAATTCAGTTGCACCGCCCCCAAATTGGCAAACAACAAAATATCCGGCGCATACTTTCGCACTTTAAATGATGCCGCCAGCGCCGGGTCTTCCAGCGCCGCCCGCTGGCTGCCCACCCCCATCGCCACCCCGCACGCTTGCGCCGCCTCCGCCAACCGCCGGTTGATGCGCCCCGCCTCCGCCGTCCCCCCCGTCATTGATGAAATGAGCAGCGGCGCGCGCAAATGCTTCCCGAAAAACTCGGTACCGGTATCCACCGCCGCCAAATCGAGTTCCGGCACGGCATTATGCTCAAACCGATACCGTTCAAATCCGGCAGTAATATTTTTAAAGCCGACATCTTCTTCCAAATTGATGCGGATGTGGTCTGTTTTTCGTTGTCCGTGCATGGTCATCGCCTCCACCGGAGATAGTACCGCTTGCGCGAAAATTCGTCAATCGGGCGGCGTGATTGTTTGCCGTTTTTATGGCAATATGATAGCATAATCAGTATGAACCTGACCCTATTGCTCATTTTGCTGTTTGGCTGGTTGATTGGCGTGCTGATTAACCACATCGCTTCGGTTTTGCCGCTGAAAGAAACGGTGTGGCAGCCACCGTTTTGCACCCGCCGCCTGAATTTCGACGGGTTGGAAGCCGTTTCGCTGGCGAAAAAAGGCGAAACCCCCGTTGCCGCCGAAATCTGCCACGCCCCGCGTCCGTTGCCGGCGTGGAGCGGGCTGCTGGCGGCGCTCACCGGCAAAAACCGCTGTGCCGCGTGCGGAAAATCGCTCGGCGGGCGGCACATCGCCGCGGAAATTATTTTCCCCGCGCTGTTGGCAATACTTTACCGGCAGTTCGGCTTCACCCCGTATTTCGGCTGGACGGCACTGTACACTGCCATTCTCACCATCCTGTTCATCACCGATTTGGAACACCGACTCATTCAGCACACCGTCATTTTACCGGCAATTTTGCTGGCGCTGGCAGGCGGCTTCTTTTCCCCCGCATTTACATGGAAGCAAGCCATTGTTGGCGGGGCGGTCGGATTTGTCAGTTTCTATCTGCTGGCGTTGCTGGCGCGCGGCGGGCTGGGCGAAGGGGATGTGACCCTATCGGCATTTTTGGGACTGATTATCGGGTTGCCGAATATTATTGTGGCGCTGCTGTACGGTATGCTGCTCGGCGGCGCGGTATCGGTGGTGCTGCTGATAACCCGGCGCGCCACCATGAAAACGTTTATCCCATACGGACCTTTTCTCATTTTGGCGGGCTGGGCGGTTATGGCATGGAACCAACCGTTGATGTCGGCAATATGGCAAGCCGGCGGGAGGTAACATGGAAAGAATACAAGCGCACGCCATCATCGAAGGGCGCGTGCAGGGCGTGAGTTTTCGATATTACACCCAACTGAAAGCCAACGAACTCGGCATTGACGGCTGGGTGCGAAACCTGCCCGGCGGCAGACAGGTGGAAGCCGTCTTCTGCGGCGAAAAATCCGCCGTGGAAAAAATGCTGGCATGGTGCAAACACGGTTCGCCGCACGCGCGGGTTGACGCGGTAACCGTGGAATACCAATCGCCGAGCGAGTTTCACGGCTTCAATATCAGATATTAGACCTCTTGCATAAGTCTGTCATTCCGGAATTTCCCGCAGGGAAATATCC
>CAYPNZ010000479.1:0-2583 GCA_964411845.1 uncultured Anaerolineaceae bacterium | reverse complement strand
GGTAATGGCGTTCACATCCAATTCGGAACGGGCGGCGGTTATCACCAGCGAAACCGTCGAACTGTAAATAGGGTCGCCGGCGATACTGCCAATGCGAATGGTGGGCGTGCTCACGTCGGAAACGGGTAAATACCCCATCGGGTTTCGGGTGGAAGTGGGATAACCGCCGGCAGATAACCGGACTTCAAAATGAAGGTGCATAAAATTGGTGATGCCGGTATCGCCCACCGCGCCGATAACTTGCCCCTGTGTAACAGCATCGCTCACCGCCACAGAAGTGCTGTTCAAATGTAAATATGCCGAATATAAATTTAATGCGGGATGATAGACCACCACCCCCAACCCCGCGCTTGCCGACAGCCAGCCCACTTCGGTTACAACTCCGTCGGCAACCGCGTGGACGGGCGTATTCTGTGGGGCGGGTAAATCCATACCGGGGTGATAATCATACCGCCCCTGCGAGGCTTGCCAGCGGGGTCCAAACGGTGATGAAACAGTATCGGGGGCAGTAGTACCGGAAAGGGGCCAAACCAGCGGGGTAGTGGTCGGCGATTGTGCCGTTACCGGTTGAAATGCCAGAAAAACAAACATCAATGCCAATATGGCGCTTCCGAGGGCTGTGGTTATGGATAATGTGGAACGCACGAATTACCTTCTTTTGCAGTTAGATGGGTTCAGCCGAAGATTGGCTTCGGTAGGGTTTACTATAACAAATTACAGGGGCGCTGTATTTAAAACGAGGTTAAACAGCCTTAAATCTATCTTAAATTTGATGTCATTCACCGATGCCACACGATAACCCCATTGAAACTTTTAACAATTGCGCAAAAATTTCAACGGGTTCATCGGTAACCGAAAAGGCAAGTAAATGTAACCTGAATTCAGCGTTATTTTTCCCAACGGTGAAACCGGCGATTTTTGTCAAAAAATCATCGAATGTCATTCCCGCGGGCGCGAAAGCGGGAATCCATAAGTTTGTGCGCTGGATACCGGATAATTTCCTGCGGAAATTTCCGGTATGATAAAAACTCCGAGATGAGGTTAAATGTAGGTTTTGCTCGAACAACCTATTCACACAGACGCAAAAAATGCGAAAAAGATACGGCAAAAATCTGAATTTCAAATTTTGCCGTAACTTTCCACTCAAAATATCGTCTGTGTTATAAAATTTAAGCACAATTTAAGATTCCCATAAGGAGGTTTTAACCACAGCCAACATAAATCCTGATATACTGCGGCTATCATCAACAAGAAAGGAGTTTGTATGAAACGAACAACGCAATTAATACTGGTCGGGGGATTGACCGCATTTTTACTGGTAACCATTCTTGGCATCGGCGTGTGGAATATCGCCCGGAACAAACAAGCGGCAATTGCCAACCCGACCGCACCGGTCACCGTTGCCACATCCGCACCGACATTGGACACGGTTCAACAAACCGGCACCGACCGCATCGCAGCATACCAACAACGGCTAACCGATTTGCAGGCTGCAATTCAAGCGCGAGAAACAGCGTATCAAACAGAAATTCAGCAGGCAACCGAACAATTAAACGTGCTCGCCACGGCAACCGCCCGGCAAGAAGAAAACCTAACCGCATTGGATGCTCAACTGCAACAGTTGCAAACCACCCTGACAGAACGCCAACTAACCTACCGGACACAATTGAGCCAAACCCAAATTACACTGGCAGAACGCCGCTCTCAACTTGCCGCGCAAATGCAAGAAGCCCAATCGGCGCTGGCAGCGGCAAATGCACAATTGGGACGCTAACCGAAAGGAGCCTTTTATGAAACAGAAATCTTCATTAATTGTATCGGCAATTTTAACCGTATTGGTCATCGCCACTATTTTGGGCGTTAATCTGTTGAGCCGAGCCCTGGCTGACGGCAATGCGCTTTCCGGCACCCAAAGTTCACCGCTAGCCACGGCAACCATTACCCCCGAAACGGCGCTTGCACCCGGCAATGACTCCGCGCAACCGGAGCAACAGCAAACCGCGGCAATGGAGCAAGCATACCAAGCGCAAATTAGCCAATTGCAAAACACGCTGCAATCGCTCGATACCGATTACGGCACACAATTACAATCGCTTCAAGAGCAGTTGGTGGCGGCTAACGCCAAAGTTACCGCGCTCAACGAAAAAACAGCGGCAACCCGCGCCGACATTATCAACACCCAACAAGCCATCCAATCTGCCGATAAAGCCTATCAAACCGAATTGGAAACACTGATTACCAACGCCCGGCAGCAAGAAATGGCTTTGCGCGCTCAAATTGAAACAACGTATGCCCAACTGCAAGGGGCGTATGATGAAATTGCGGCTCGCCAAACCGCCGTTACCGCGGCAAACACCACCGCCAATACCGGCGGCAATACCGCCCGTTTCAGCGAAGATGATGAACATCACAACGACCACGAAGAACACGACGGAGAACACGATGACGACTAAACGCAAACCGTCAAAACTGAGCAATTCGATTAAATTTATGATTGGATTAGCCGGTATGGGAACATTGGTGGGCGGCTGGGGCATCATCGGGCAACAAGCCGCAGCAGAAAAATCTGCCGCCCCGCAGCCC
>CAYPNZ010000478.1:0-2589 GCA_964411845.1 uncultured Anaerolineaceae bacterium | reverse complement strand
TGGGATGCGCCAAAAGCGATTCGTGGCGGCTGTACAGCATTTTCACCGGTCTGCCGGTGGCATTTGCCAGCAACGCCACATGTATTTGCCCGGCGATGTCTTCTTTGCCGCCAAAACCGCCGCCGATGAGCGTGCCGCGCACCCGCACCGCTTCTTCCGGCACACCGAGCACCCGTGCAATTTGGTGTCGGTCTTGATACGGAATTTGCGAACCGACATAAATTGTCAGTTTTTCGTGCTCCTGCACGCCCGCCGGCACGCCGATGGCGCATTCCGGTTCCATAAAAGCATGGTCAATGGTCGGGGTGCGATATTCACCTTCAACCACCACCTCGGCTTCGGCAAAACCTTTTTCAATATCGCCGTGGCGTACTTTGATATGCTTGATGAGATTGTCGGTTTTCCAATTATCGTGGATGACCGGCGCATCGGGGCGATGGGCGGCTTCGGGGTCGGATACCACCGGCAGGGGTTCATATTCCACTTTGATGAGTTTGAGGGCGGCTTCGGCAATTTCTTCCGTATCTGCGGCGACAATTGCCACCGGGTCGCCCATATAGCGCACTTTGTCAATTGCCAGCGCGGGCCAATCGTAATTTACCAGCCCGTGATATTTTTCACCGGGGATGTCTTCGTGGGTCAACACGGCATGCACGCCGGGCAACGCTTTGGCGGCAGTGGTGTCAATACTCAAAATTTTGGCATGCGGATATTCGGCGCGGAGGGTGCGGGCGAAAAGCATACCGGGGAAGGTATAATCATCGGTGAATTTTGCCGCGCCGGTTACTTTATCCACGGTGTGGGGCACCACAATCGGTTTGCCGACCGCGTATTCCGGCGGTTTGGTGGCGGGACCCACCCACAACGGCGGGGTTTCGCCGCGAATTTCCGCCGCCGCCGACTGCACGGCATTGATGATGCTGGTATACCCCGTGCAGCGGCACAGCGTATCTTTCAGCGCGGCTTTAATATCGTCTTCGCTGGGCGTGGGATTTTCATCCAGCAGCGCTTTAGAGGTCATAATCATTCCGGGCGTGCAAAAACCGCACTGCACCGCACCCTGTTCGATGAAATTCTTTTGCAGCGGATGCAGTTCTTCATCGTGTGCCAGCCCTTCAATGGTTTCAATGGATGCGCCCTGCGCTTTAAAAGCAGGATAAATGCACGATGTGACGGGTGTGCCATCCACAATGACGGTGCATGCGCCACATTCCGCCTCTTCGCATCCGATTTTTGTGCCGGTCAACCCCAAATCTTGCCGCAACACTTCTGCCAACGATTTCGATTCGGGGACATCCACAGTATATTGTTTTCCGTTTACGGTTAAATTTAAGTTGCTCATTTTACGCCCCCAATTCCGGTTCGGATTTGCCCGTTTGCGCTCGCTTAATGGCTTTAGGCAGCGTGCGGCGCAATAACACATCAATCATCATTTGCCGATATTCCGCCGTGGCGCGAAATTTGCTGGTACGCGGATGGAGTTCATCCAATGCAATTTTTACCGCGTGACGCACGGCATCTTCATTTGCCGGACTGCCGCGCAATGCCGATTCCGTTTCGCGGGCGCGCACCGGTGTTTTGGCAACCGGTCCGATGCACAGACGCACATCGTCAATTGTTTGCCGGTCGTCTGCCAACTGCACCCACACCGCACAACCCAAAATGGGCAACGCCACGCCCTGCGGGCGCATCATACGGTTGAATGCCGTCCCTTGCCCGTCGGTGCAGGCATTAAACCTGAATTGAATGAGCAAATCTTGGGCGGGATTGAGCAAAGATTGTCCCGGACCTTTATACATTTCCAAAATGTGAACCCAACGGCGAACGCCGTCTTTTACAATTTCCACCTCCGCATCAAGCGCCACCAGCGAGGTGGTGCCGTCGCCCGCCGGCAATGCGTGTGCCACATTGCCCCCCAGCGTGCCGACATTGCGCACCTGCGGTCCGCCCACCACGCCGCAACTTTCCGCCAAACAGGTTGCCCGGCGACGAATGTCGGGGTGGCGCACAATTTTGGCATGGGTGGCGTTTGCGCCAATGGTGAAAACATCACCGTCCAGTGCAATACCATCCATCCCACCAATGCGGGTAATGTCTATTAACGCTTCAACGGGGGGGTGATTGCCTTGCTGCAAATCGAGGATGAGGTCGGTGCCACCGGCGACAACTTGCGCTGCGCCGTGGTATTTTTCCAACAGCGACAACGCATCATCAACGGTAGCGGGGGTGTGATACCGGTTCCAAAGTGCCATAGTTTCTCCTTTCACGGTGAATGAAATAGAGCCCCAACCGCAGGCACTTTTCGCTGAAAACCATTATTCAGCGCCGCTGATTATCAACGACCACGGGTTAGGATTCGGATTTGTGGTATTATATCATAAGGCATACTGCTGTACAAACGCAGATTTTCACAGGGCAAGCGTATTTTATTTTTCAGTGAAAATCTTGTTAAAATACCATGGAAATTTGTCCATAACATAAAAAAGGGTGCATAAAATGCACCCTTTGGAAACGATAATTCAGAAAATTATTTCTGGGTCAGCAGGAAGGCTATCACATCGTTCAATTGTTGCGGGGTCAACTCGGTCG
>CAYPNZ010000477.1:0-2602 GCA_964411845.1 uncultured Anaerolineaceae bacterium | reverse complement strand
AACCCGAAACCCTGTAATCTTGAACCTGAAACGTATTGCGTAAACCCTGCAACCCTGCAACCCTGCAACTCTGCAACTCTGCAACTCTGTAACCTTGAACCTTGAACTTTGGACTTGAAACCCGAAACTCGAAACTTGAAACCCGAAACCCGAACCGTGGAAACCGAATCCGGACTGAGTTATAAAATATCGTTGAGCAATTTGGGGCTTTACCGGCTGGAAAATTTTGTCGGGCGGCAGCAAGAATTGGCAACGCTTAAAAGTTGGCTGGGCGAACATCCCATCATCGCCATTACGGGCATTTCCGGCGTGGGAAAATCCACACTGGCAACGGCGCTGGCGGTGCAGGAAGCGCATCGTTTTGAAGAAGGCATTTTGTGGATTGGCGCCACCGGCGACGAACTTTTTCATTTTTACGATATTGTCCGCGATATTGAAGACGTGCTGGCAACCGGCATAACCAACCAACCCGTTGACACGTGGGGCATTCACGTGCTGCAACGGTTGTACGGCTTCCACCGCTTGCTCATCATTGATGAATTTTCCCGCCCCGATGCCACCGCCATTCAAAGTTTGGTGGGCGCCATCAGCGATATTGAACCCGGCGGACACGGCTCGTTCATTTTTATCGGGCGCACCCTGCCGCAAATGCTGCTCAATTTGGTCGGCGAGGCACATTTGGAATTGGACGGTATGACGCCGGATGATGTGGCGCAGTGGATTGCCGCCAATCAAGAAACATATCCGCTGACCGCCGCCGATGCACCGTTGTTGCACCAACTGACCCGCGGACACCCGCTGCTCTTCAAAATGGTGGCGTATCTGTGGCACACCGATTGGCGCGAGCGGTTGCAATCGCACCGCAAAATTGCCGCCCCCGCCGGCGAATATGACCCCACCCATGCCGTCATCCAAACCCTGCTCGATGCGCTGCTGGCAATTGACCCGCCCGCCGTCAAACTGATGGGCTTTTGCAGTCAGGCATCGGGGGGCATCAGCGCGCAATCGCTGCACCAACTTTACTGGCGGCAGGTTGGCGCAGATGAACCGTTGCTGCCGGTGGTGCAGCGGCTCGTAAAAATGGGCTTGCTGTCATACAACCCCATCAAAAACCGCTATCTCATCCATCCGGTGGTGCGCCATTATCTGGCTGAGCAAATATTTGAAAAACTGTCGGCGGCGGAACGCCAAAAATTCAACGTGGCGTTTACCGGCTATTACATTTCACAGGGACACCGCTACAATATGATGCCCCCCCACCAATGGCGATATGTGGATGACGATTGGGGCAATATTCGCAAATCCTTCAATTGGCTGCTGGATAAACTGGAACGCACCGTCAACCGTCCGGTAGAGCAGGAACTGACCCTGCTGGACACGGTAGACTTTGCCGACCTGCCGCCGCACATTGATGAAACATTGATGCTCATCCGCGATTATGCGCTGAGTTTGCGCGGCTACCTGCAATGGCGACACCCCCCCGAGGCGGAACGCTGGCTGGCAGCGGGCATTATTGCCGCTCGCCACCTCACCGACCGCCGTTCGGAAGCGATGCTGGGGCTGGCGTTGGCATCGGTGGCGTACTTTTTGCAGGATTACCCCACGTCGCGCCACTGGTTTCGGCGGGCGTTACCGTACTTTAAAGAAAAACGAAATATCCCGCACGTCATCGAAATCATCAAAAATCTGGGCATCGTTCTGCGGGCGATGGACGATTTGGACGGTGCGCTGGAAATGTATCATCAAGCGCTGGAAATTGCCGAAACACACGGCGATTTGCCGAACCAATCGGCGCTGGCAACCCTCATCGGTTCGATATGGCATCACCGCCAAAATTACCGGCAGGCGATGATGTGGTATCATCGGGCGCTGGCAATTGACGAAGCCCGCGACGATGTGGCATGGCAGGCGGTACAGCACAACAATATCGGTTTGGTGGCGGAAGCCGCCGGCGAATATCAGCAAGCCGTCACCCACTACCGTCACGCCGAAGCCCTGCACCGTCGCGCCGACAATTTGGCGGGGTTGAGCACCACTTTCGGCAATTTGGGCGCGTGCTATTATGCCCTCAACCAGCCGCACAAAGCGTTGGAATGTTACGCCCGTGATATGGAATTGCAGGAACAGCGCGGCAACTGGCTCGATATGGCGGCAATTTTGCACAATATGGGACACATCGCGCTGGAATTGGACGATTTGGCGGCGGCGGAAGACTATTTTTCCGCCAGCCGAGATTTGTACACCCAATTCGGGCAGCCCGATTTGGCGAAAGAAGAGCAACTGCTGCTCGATACCATCCACGACCGGCGCGTGCGACGGCGGTGAGCAGTTGGCGCAGATTGGAGATTTGAGATTGGAAATTCGCAACTTGCAATTTTCTGTTCACAACGCGCTACTCGTCATCATTACCCTGCTGCTTTCCGCCTGTGCCATCGTCGCCCCCGAACCCACGCCGACCCTGCCGCTGGCATTCGTCACCGTCACCCCCACCCCCCCGCCGACCGCCACCCCCCTTCCGCCCGCCGAAAATTTTTCGCCGTACCGTGCCGCCATGCGTCCCGCTTTTGCCGATGATGTGAACCGGCTGGCGGCGCGCGGCATC
>CAYPNZ010000476.1:0-2609 GCA_964411845.1 uncultured Anaerolineaceae bacterium | reverse complement strand
CACATAGGCGGCTCTCAAACTTTATTTTTCTCTGTGCCTCTGCTTCTCTGTGGTTAACCCTTTTTTCAGGGGACTCAGGCGTCGCTCGCTGAACAGCAGTTCCGTTAAAATGATGGCGCCGTATGCCCCCGCCAATCCTATCAAACTTTTGGTATCGGTTTGCCACAGATAGCCAATTAACACCAGCCACGAAATGAGCGTCAGTATAAAACCGAGCAGCGGTATCCAACCGGCGATATTCACTTTGCGCCGAATTTTCAGTGCGGACAGGTTGATGGCGGCAAAAATAAGCAGAAAAGTGGAACTGGCAAACGATGAAATAATGGTCAGGTCGGCGATATTGACAAAAACCAGTGTCAGCGTGGCAATAACCACCATACTGACCCACGGAATATCGGCGGTGCGTTCACGGTACGAAAAAACGCGCGGCAATTCCGCATCTTGCGCCATTGCCATCCCCAACCGCGCCGAACCGAACATGGTGGCGTTAATGGCTGATGCGGTGGAAAGCAGCGCGCCCAATCCGATGAGCAAAAAACCGGCTTGCCCCAATGCCGGTTTGGCGGCAACTGCCAACGCATATTCTTTGTATTTGTTGATGTCGGCGGGCAGCAGATTGCCCACCGCCACCAGCGATACCAGAATATACACCACGGTGGTGATGATGATGGAATAGATGATGGCGCGCCCCAAATCTCGGCGGGGATTTTCCATTTCATTTACGGCGTTGGGAATGAGTTCGAACCCTTCGTATGCCACAAAAATTAAAGCGGCGCCCATTAAAATTTGCGTGCCGCTGCGATTGAATATCGGCAGCAGATAGTTGCTTTTGATGGAAAATAACCCCACCACCGCGAAAATTCCCAGAATGAGCAATTTTACGGCAACAATGACATCTTCACTCGACCCGGCGGACTTTACCCCGCGCAGATTGATGCCCAGAAATATCAGCAAAATCAGCGAAGCCAAAAGGTGTTGGTTAACGGTTGGTGATAAAAACGATTTGCCAATCATCGCCGAGCCATACACGCCGAACGTATAGGCATACAGCGCCATCGTGCCGATATAACCCGCCAGCAATAGCCAGCCGCCCATACCGGCGATATTTTTATGGGTGAATGCGTGTTCCAAATAGGTAAAACTGCCGCCATCGGAATGGAAGGTCAACCCGAGTTTGGTATACGATACCCCGGTTATCAGTGCAATAATACCGCCCAGCGCAAAGGCAATCGGCGCAGCGTGTCCCGCTTGCAGTACCGCCAGCCCCAGCACGGAAAAAATACCGCCGCCAACCATCCCGCCGACGCCCATCGCAATGAGTTCTTTCAGGGTTAAAGTTTCTTTGGCGGATACGGTTTGTTTTGCCATTGGGTGCGCTCCGGGGTGTAATGTGTTTTTTCTCACTGTAAATTATAGCGTTGTTGTGCTCTGTGCCAAAAGAAGCGGCATCCGCGCAGGGCAAACAGACGAATACCGCCAATCATCGAATGGTTGAAATGACCCAATGCCGACATACCTTAGTCGGAATTCAAGGTATTGTATTCATCCACGCGCAGAATGGTACATTCGGTGGAAAACCCGCTCGGCGGCACGCCCAGTGATTGAATGAGTCGTGCCCAGTAGTTTACCTGCGCGATAGTGGATGCCGGCACAACCGGTTACCAGAAGATATTACCCCCCACTTCCCACAAAAGTTTTGCCGAAATGAGGAATAGCACCACGGCATATACTTTTTTGATTGCCGGTGTTTTGGCTTTGTGCATCATAAATCGTGCGCCAAACTGCGACCCCAGCAACACGGCAACGGCAGTGAACACGGTAATGCCCGGCGGAAATTGTCCGTGTGCCATGTGCCCCAAAAAGCCGGAAAAAGACGAAAACGTGACGACCATCGCGGTGGTGGCGGCGGCTTGTTTGGTGGGATACCCCATCCACATCAGCAGGGGCACAATGATGAATCCGCCGCCAATGCCGAGCATACCACCCAAAAACCCGATACCCAACCCGCTGATGCCGCCCCACAACATTCGCCGGTTCAGCGGCATAGTAATGTGCTTGCCGGCATCCGGTTTTCCGGCAACCATCGTCATACGAATGGCAGCGGCAATTACCGCGGCGGCAAACGCCGCCACCAGCCAATCGTGCGGAACCAGCGGCTCGACCAGTGCGCCAATCGGTGCGCCGATAACCGCTGCCACGCCCATCAACCACATACCTTTCCAATCTACCAGCCCGGCACGGCTGTACGGTATCAGTGCCAGCGATGTGTTCAACCCGTTTAGCAATAATCCCAGCGGGATGGCAACGGTTTTAAAATCGAAACCGAGCCAATGCAGGGTGGGAATGTACACCATACCGCCGCCCAAACCGAGCATCGCAAATAAAAATGATGCCAACAGAATGATGATGGCTGCGAGAAATGTGGTCATTGTAAGCGTCCTTTCAATAGACCTCTTGCAAACGTAACTTTGGGAAGTAATTTTTTGACCGAAAAAACCGTATTTTTACGAGATTATGCCAATGTCATTCCCGCTTTCGCGGGAATCCATATCTTTTCTTCCGGATTCCGGATATTTCCCTGCGGGAAATTCCGGAATGACAGACTTATG
>CAYPNZ010000475.1:0-2615 GCA_964411845.1 uncultured Anaerolineaceae bacterium | reverse complement strand
TATCAATATGGATATTCCGTATTCCGAACAAGAAATTGCCGATGCCATTGTGGCAACCGTAAAACGGAACGGACACGAAGCCTGTTACATCCGCCCGCTGGTATTCCGCGGATACGAAGCATTGGGTGTAAACCCCACCCCGTGCCCTGTTGAAACCATCATTGCCACGTGGGAATGGGGCGCATATCTGGGACCCGAAGCCGTTGAAGTGGGCGTGGATGTGGGCGTGAGCAGTTGGCGGCGTATGGCACCCGACACCCACCCCGCTATGGCAAAAGTGGGCGGCAATTACGTCAACTCGCAAATGGTGGTGATGGAAGCCAAACGCCACGGTTATGTGGAAGGTATCGTGCTGGATACCAACGGTTACGTCAGCGAAGGCAGCGGCGAAAACATTTTTGTGGTCTATAACGGCGAAATCCTCACCCCGCCGCTCGGCAATTCCATTTTAGCCGGTATCACCCGTCATTTTGTGACCATTCTCGCTCGCGATTTGGGCTATACCGTTACCGAACACCAAATTCCGCGCGAAATGCTCTATTTTGCCGATGAAATTTTCTTCACCGGCACCGCCGCCGAAATCACCCCCATCAAATCCGTTGACGGTAAACCGGTGGGCAGCGGTTCGCGCGGACCCATCACCAAAGCCCTGCAAGATGAATTCTTCGGCATTTTGACCGGCGAAAAAGAAGACCGCTACGGCTGGTTAACCCCGGTAAAATAGGGGCTTGCCGATAACCACAGGACTCGCAATTTTCACCCTGAGTAGCCCGACAGGGCGTATCGAAGGGTGAAAACACCGAAAACACACCCCAGGTAGGCTTGACCGCCGGGAGAGCCGTATCGAAGGGTGTGTTTGGCAACCGATTTGCGTAAGTCCTGAACCAAAAACATTCAGGAGAAAATTATGACCGACGCATACAACCCACAGGTTATCGAACCCAAATGGCAAAAACAATGGGCTGAAACCGAACTGTACCGCAGCCGCGTTGACCCCGCCAAAGAAAAATATTACGCCCTCACCATGTTCCCCTACCCCTCGGGCGACCTTCACATGGGGCATTGGTATGCCATGGTTCCCAGCGACGTGCGCGCCCGGTGGATGCGTATGCGCGGGAAAAACGTGCTGTTCCCCATGGGGTTCGATGCGTTCGGGCTGCCCGCCGAAAACGCCGCTATCAAACACAACCTGCACCCCAAAACATGGACATACGCCAACATCGAGCGCATGCGCAAACAACTGGACACCATGGGCACTATGTTCGATTGGAGCCGCCAAATTGCCAGTTGCGACCCCAGTTATTACAAATGGACGGAGTGGTTTTTCCTGAAACTGTATCACGCCGGACTGGCGTATAAAAAAGAATCGCCGGTTGATTTCTGCCCGAAGTGCAACACCACCCTGGCGCGCGAGCAGGTTTGGGGTGACGACCGCGTTTGCGAACGGTGCGGCACGCCGGTCATCAAAAAAAATCTGAACCAATGGTTTTTCAAAATTACCGATTATGCCGATGAATTGCTCGATTTTTCCAAATTGAATTGGCCCGAACGGGTGAAAACCCTGCAACGCAACTGGATTGGTCGCAGTGAAGGCGCGGAAGTGGTTTTCAAAACCGAAATCGGCGGGCACGAACTGCCCGTTTTCACCACCCGCCCCGATACGCTGTGGGGCGCAACCTTTATGGTGCTGGCGCCGGAACATCCGTTGGTGATGGAATTGGTTTCGGATGAACAGCGCGCGGCGGTAGAAGATTATATCGCCACCGCCACCCGCCAAACCGACATTGAGCGGATGTCAACCGAAAAAGAAAAAACCGGCGTGTTCATCGGTGCGTATGCCATCAACCCGGTCAACAACGCCCGCATTCCCATTTGGATTGCCGATTATGTGCTGATGGGCTATGGCACGGGCGCAATTATGGCGGTGCCCAGCGGCGACGAGCGCGACTTCGCTTTTGCCCAAAAATACAATCTGCCCATCACCGTGGTTATCGAGCCGCCAAACTGGGATGGCGGCGAACTGGAAGAAGCATACACCGGACCCGGCAGAATGGTGAACAGCGGTCAGTTTGACGGCACGGTATCGCTGGCGAAATACAGTTTGGACGAATGGACGCCGGAAATTGCCGCCGAATACGACTTGCCCGCCGACATCACCGCCGAAAACGAGGGTCGGCGGGTGGTAACGCGCTGGCTGGAAGAACAGGGCATCGGTAAATTTGCCGTGACATATCGCCTGCACGACTGGCTCATCAGCCGCCAGCGGTATTGGGGCGCGCCCATCCCCATGATTACCTGCCCCAAATGCGGTATCGTCCCCGTGCCTGCCGAAGAACTGCCCGTGCTGCTGCCCGATGACGTGCAATTTCTGCCCACCGGCGAATCACCGCTGAAATTCCACGACGGCTTCCGCAAAACCACCTGTCCGCAGTGCGGCGGTCCCGCCGAGCGCGAAACGGACACGATGGACACCTTTATGTGTTCCAGTTGGTATCAATACGCCTATATGGACCCGCACTGGAAGGAAAATGAACCGCTGTCGCTGGACGATATTCCCTTCAACCCGGACGAAGGCAACTATTGGCTGCCCGTCGACCAATATACCGGCGGGGGGG
>CAYPNZ010000474.1:0-2620 GCA_964411845.1 uncultured Anaerolineaceae bacterium | reverse complement strand
GCGGATGGGCAAACATCAGGCTGCCCAGTTCTACCCCACGGATGCCCCCTTCCAGATACAGCGCGGCGGTGACGGCTTGGGCGGGGAATTGGCTGGCGGGAATGTGCGGCGCAATTTGTTTCGCATCCAAATAAACGGCGTGCCCGCCCGATGGCTGCAACACGGGGATGCCGGCTTCCAGCAGGCTGTCTGCCAAATATTTGGTGTGCCCGATGCGGTAACGCAGGTAATCTTCATCCGTGCCTTCGTATAACCCGCGCGCCATCGCTTCCAAATCGCGTCCGGCTAGCCCGCCATAGGTGGGAAAACCTTCGCGCAGGGTTAATTCTTGCGCCACCTGACGGTATAATTCCTCGTCGCGCATGGCAACAAACCCGCCGATATTCACCAGCGCATCTTTTTTGGCGCTCATCAGACAGCCGTCTGCCACGGCGAAAATTTCGCGGGCAATTTCTCGAACCGACATATTTTCGCAGCCCGGCTCGCGCTGTTGGATGAAATAGGCGTTTTCGGCGAAACGGCAGGCATCAATGAAAAACGGAATGTTGTGCCGGTGATAGACTTCGGCGGTTTGACGGATATTTTCCAGCGAAACGGGCTGCCCGCCGCCGCTGTTGTTGGTAATGGTAATCATACCCAGCGGAATGTTGTCCGCGCCGGTTTTTTCGATGAAGGCTTCCAGTGCGGCAATATCCATATTTCCTTTAAAGGGGTGGTCGTATGCCGGGTTTCCGGCTTCAGGAATGACGTGGTTGGTGGGGTTGCCGCCGCGTGCCAGAATATTCGCCATGGTGGTGTCGAAGTGGGTATTGTTGGGCACAACTTGCCCCGAGTGCACCATAATGCTGAAAAGTACATTTTCCGCCCCGCGCCCTTGGTGGGTCGGCGCGACAAATTCAAAGCCCATAATATCGCGCACGGCGTTTTGAAAGTTGAAAAAATTTCGCGCGCCGGCGTAACTTTCATCGCCCAGCATAATGCCCGCCCACTGGCTGGCGCTCATTGCTCCCGTGCCGGAATCGGTCAGCAGGTCAATATACACGGTATCGGCGCGCAGGTTGAAGATGTTGTAACCGGCTTCCCGCAAAAAAACTTCGCGTTCGGCGCGGGTGGTTTGTTTAATGGGTTCAACGGATTTAATGCGAAACGGTTCCGGGACAAAAGTCGCCATAGTATCTACCCCTTTGAAGATAAGTTCACCATATAATTTCTCGCTAGTGTACCATGCCGAAATGGCTTTGACAATCTTTCATAATTACGTTAAAATTGGCACTTGTGAAATAGTAGGGTGTAAGGAACAGGAAGTAATCCGTAAACTGTTTTTACTTCCTACTTCTTACTCCCTACTAACCGAATACCAACAAAGGAGTTATGATGACCAAAGTCTATCAAACCGAACAGATTCGCAATATCGCGCTGCTGGGACATAGCGGCTCCGGCAAAACTTCGTTGACGGAAGCGATGCTTTTTAATGCCGGAGGGATTAACCGTTTGGGGAAAGTGGAAGAAGGGAATACCGTCACCGATTTTGATGAAGAGGAAATTCGGCGCACCATTTCCATCAACGCTGCCGTGGCACCGGTGGAATGGAAAGACCACAAAATTAACGTGATTGACGCGCCCGGCTATCTCGATTTTGTGGGCGAAGTTATCAGCAGTCTCTCCGCCGCCGATGTGGCGGTATTGGTGCTTGACGGTTCTTCCGGTGTGGAAGTCGGCACGATGCTGGCATGGAAACGCGCCGTGGCAATGAACAGACCGCGGGCGGTGTTTATCAACAAAATGGACCGCGAAAATGCCAGTTACCGCCGGGTGTTGGATGAACTGCGCAATAAATTCGATGCCACGTTTGTACCCATGCAACTGCCCATTCGAGAAGGCGAACATTTTGTGGGGATTGTTGATTTGGTCACGTTGCAGGCATACAAAGGGGTGGATGCCGACTTGGGCACAGCGCCCGATGATATGGCTGACGAAATTGAAGAATTTCGCACCGAATTGATTGAAGCCGCCGCCGAAGGGGATGACGACCTGATGATGAAATATTTCGACGGCGAAGAATTGACCGACGATGATATTGCGTTCGGTTTGCGGCAAGGGCTGAAAAACGGCAATTTGGTGCCCGTTTTCTGCGGCTCGGCGACGGCAAATGTCGCCGTGCGGTCATTTATGCACAATGTTATCCACAATCTGCCCGCTCCCGCCCCCACCGTAACCGTGCTGAAAGGCGAGGAAGAAGTCGAGTTGGAAGTGAACGCCGATGGTCCGACAGTGGTGCGCGTTTTTAAAACGGTTGACGACCAGTACGGCACGGTAAGTTATTTCCGTGTACTTTCGGGCGCGATAAAATCCGATACACGGTTGTACAACACCAATGCCGAAGCCGAAGAGCGCATCGGTTCGCTATTTTTGCCGCGCGGCAAAGACCAACTGCCGGTTGATGAAGTGGTTGCCGGCGATATTGGCGCCGTGGTAAAATTAAGTCACACCAAAACCGGCGATACCCTCTGCAAAAAAGGCGACAATTATAAAGCCATGCCGGTGGAATATCCCGAACCGCTGTATGCCGTGGCGGTGCACCCCCAAACGCAATTTGATACGGAAGAATCGGGGCCCACCG
>CAYPNZ010000473.1:0-2623 GCA_964411845.1 uncultured Anaerolineaceae bacterium | reverse complement strand
TTCCGCAAAGCGAATGTGCATCGCACCGATTTGGATGTGGTGGAAGTGCACGATGCTTTCAGCATTATGAGTTGCATGGCGTTGGAAGCCATTGGTTTTGCCAAACCCGGCGAAGGCTGGCGGCTGGCGGCAGAAAATCAAATCGGGTTAACCGGCGCGGTGCCCATTTCAACCTTTGGCGGCTTAAAAGCCCGCGGACACCCCATCGGGGCAACGGCAATCTACCAAACCAGCGAAATTGTATTGCAGTTGATGGGCAAAGCCGGCGCAAACCAAGTGAAAAACGCAGAATTGGCAATGCTGCTCAGCATCGGCGGCGCAGGCAGCACCGCATTGACTCACATTTTCGGAATGTAACCCTCAGCCATTCAATTTGGCGGAAATCAGGGCTTGCAATTCCCCCAGCGATTTTGCCGCATTCAACGTTTCCGCCGAAAGCCACACGCGCGGCAACCGCTCGGATGAATGGTGCAGCACAGCGGGCAGTTCAATACCGTTGATGCCATACCGGGCATACAGTTCATCGCGGTGCAAAAACGCCACGGGTACACCCAATCGGGCAATAAAATCACGCCACTCGCGGCGCATTCCCGTGTGAGAATAGGTTAGCGCACACAAATGGCAGGCATACGTTTCGGGCGAAAAAACTTTGTGCGCCCAATCGGTCAGCGCATTGAACAACCCGCTATCGGCATTGTAAACAAAAATCAGTTTCACGAAACCTCGCTATATCTGCAATTGCACCCCCACCGGACAGTGGTCGCTGCCTTCAACATCCGGCAGGATGAATGCATCGGTAATGTGGGGCATCAATTCCGGCGCGGCGAAAAAATAGTCAATCCGCCAGCCGACATTCCGCGCCCGCGCCCCGAATCGCTGCGACCACCAAGTATACTGTCCCGTTTCATGCGGATGAAAATGGCGGAACGTATCCACATAACCCGCCGCCAACACTTTATCAATCCACGCCCGTTCTTCCGGTAAAAATCCGGTTGTTTTTTGATTCGATTTTGGATTGGCGAGGTCTATTTCCCGATGAGCGGTATTCACATCCCCACCGAACAAAACGCGCTTGCCGGCGGTGCGCAACGCTTCGCACTTTTGCAGAAAAGCATCGTAAAATGCCATTTTGAACGGCACGCGGCTTAAATCGCGCCCGCCGTTGGGGAAATAGCAATTTATCAGCGAAAAATCGGCATAATGCGCAATAATTGTGCGTCCTTCGGTATCGAATTCCGCAATGCCCAGCCCAAATTCCACAGAGAGCGGCTCGGTTTTGGAGAGCAACCCCGTGCCGCTGTATCCTTTCTTCCGTTGGGCGGCATTCCAAAAGGCGAAATACCCTGCCGGTGCGGCAACTTCCGCGGGAATTTGATGCGGCTCGGCGCGGGTTTCCTGCAAGCAGAGAATGTCGGGTTGGGTGGCGTTAAACCAATCTGCAAACCCTTTGCGGTGCGCGGCGCGAATGCCGTTGACGTTCCACGATAAAATGGTGAGTGGTGCAGTCATATTGTAACCTCACAATAGCAAAAATTGATGTATGTTTCAGTAACGTGCCATACAAAAAAACCGCCGGCATTTGCCGACGGCTTTTATTGTACCGCGATTGTTCGCTTTGGCAAAGGAAAGCGAAAAATCACCAAATTCCCGATTGATTTATCTCATCTTAATCTTTGGTGCTATAATACAGGTTATGATGAAAACACTATTGAAAGCACTCTTTTTGGGAATCTTTTTGTTGGCTTTGGTTATTGGCGCGTTTACCGGTGGAGCGGCGGCAGCGCAGATGGGCTATCTGCCGCGGGTGGTGCCTGTCAGCGCCGCCGCCGATGCGCCCACCGACGATATGTCGGTATTTTGGGAAGCGTGGCGGCTCATTCGGGCGAATTATGTTGACCGTACCGCCCTCGAACAACCCGATAAACTGGCATACGCCGCCATTCGCGGGGTAACGGATGCGCTGGGCGATACGGGGCACACCCGTTTTCTCACCCCCGAAGAAGCGAACGCCGAACACGAACACCTTGACGGGAAGTTTTTCGGCATTGGGGCATATTTGGGCGTGGATGACCAAAAACGCCCGTTCATCATCACCCCGTTTGCCGGGTCGCCCGCCGAGCAAGCGGGTATCCGCGCCGGCGATGTAATTTTGCAGGTGGATGGCGTGGATGTAACCGGTATGCCGCTGGATGAAGTGGTATCGCGCATCAAGGGCGAAAAAGGTACCAAAGTGACGCTGACCGTTTTACACGAAAATGAAACCGCACCGACAGACATCACCATCGTGCGCGATGAAATTAAAATTCCGGCGGTAGACTGGGCATTCATCCCCGATACAAAAATTGCGTTCATCCGGCTGAACCAATTCAGCGGGGTGGTCAACGAGCAAATGGTCGAAGCCATTCAATCGGCAAAAGCGGAAGGCGCTACCGCGCTGATTGTGGATGTGCGGATGAACGGCGGCGGGCTGCTCGACCAAGCGATAAAAGTTAGCAGCCAATTTTTGCAGGATGGTGATGTGCTGCTGGAGAAAAACGCCAAAGGGGACGTGAAACATTTTCCGGTGGAAAAAGGAGGCATTGCGCCCGATATGCCGCTGGTGGTACTGGTAGACAAAGGCACC
>CAYPNZ010000472.1:0-2629 GCA_964411845.1 uncultured Anaerolineaceae bacterium | reverse complement strand
TTGAAACTTCTTACGACTGATATTATTTTACGCAAATTGCCGTTAAATCAAAACGGAACTTTTTGATGCGTGCAAACGTTACGATAATAGAGATTGCCGATAACCAACCGCCACCCGAAAGGAGTGTCCGATGAAAACCAAAATTCTATTTCTGCTGATTGCCCTGACCGCCCTTTTTGCCGCGCCGATACCCGCGCTGGCAGACGGCGTCATCATCCCCGAACCGCCCGTCTGCCTCGATTGTCCCGTGCCGCCTCCGCCCCCGCGCGAAACGCCGTATCTGACCGTGCAGAACCATCACGTTACCGTTACCATTGACCGGCAGGTGGCAACCACCCGCGTCGAGCAGGTTTTTCGCAATGATTCGCAGTGGTCGTTGGAAGGCACATACATTTTCCCACTCCCCGAAAACGCCGCCATCAACCAATTTTCGATGTGGGTTGACGGGCAAAAAGTCGAAGGACAACTTTATACCAAAAACGAAGCGCGCCGCATTTATAACGACATCGTCCGCCGCCGGCTCGACCCGGCACTGCTGGAATATATCGGGCGCGATTTGTTTCAAGCCAGCATTTTCCCCATTGACCCCGGCGACACCCGCAAAGTGGTTATCGAATACAGCCAAATTCTGCCCGCCGATGGCGGTTTGGTGAAATATGTGTACCCGCTCAGCACCGAAAAATTTTCCGCCAACCCGCTGGAAGATGTGTCCGTCACGGTCAAAATCCGCTCCGATGACCCCATCAAAGCGGTGTACAGCCCCAGCCACCCCGTCAGCATTGACCGCCCCGACGATTATCGCGCCACCGTCGGTTGGGAAGCCCGCGATGTGCGCCCCAATACCGATTTCGCCCTTTATTATTCCGTGTCGCCGCAAGATTTGGGGCTGAACCTGCTCAGTTACAAAACCGGAGATGAAGACGGCTTTTTCACCATGCTGATTGCGCCGTCCATCCGCGCCGATGAAATTGTGGATAAAGATGTGGTGCTGGTGCTGGATACTTCCGGCTCGATGGAAGGGGAAAAGATGGCGCAGGCACAGGACGCGCTGAATTTTGTGCTCAACCATCTCAACCCGAATGACCGGTTCAACATTGTGGCGTTCAGTACGGGCGTGCGCGCCTTTTCCAACGGGCTGGAACCGGTATCTGCCGTGCCGGATGCCGAGCGGTTTGTGGAAAATCTCCGCGCCGAAGGCAGCACCGACATCAACCGCGCCCTGCTGGAAGCGATGGCAAGTTTGCCCGACGATTCCGCCCGCCCCGCCATCATCATCTTTTTAACCGACGGACTGCCCACCAGCGGCGTCACCGAACCCGACCAAATTCTTGCCGGCATCACCCAAGCCGCGCCCAAAAACGTCCGCATTTTCCCCTTTGGCGTGGGCGATGATGTGGACACCTTCCTGCTCGATTCGCTGGCGCGCGAGTTGCGCGGCGCCAGCGCGTATGTTCGCCCCGGCGAGCGGGTGGATGAAGCCGTGAGCGGTTTTTATGCCAAAGTCAGCACGCCCGTGCTGGCGGATGTGGAACTTTTGGTGGATGGCGTGACCATCGCCGACACCTATCCCTATCCGCTGCCCGATATTTTTGCCGGCACGCAACTGGTGGTGACGGGAAGATACCCGCGCGGCGGCGCGGCGACCGTCACGCTGAAAGGGACGGTGAACGGTCGGACGCAGGAATTTCGATATGACGACCTGACTTTCGCCCGCGACGGCGGCGCGGAATTTATCCCCCGTTTGTGGGCGACCCGCAAAATCGGCTATCTGCTGAACCAAATTCGGCTGCACGGTGAAAATGCCGAAGCGATTGACCAAATTGTGAAACTCAGCATTCGGTATGGCATCATCACCCCGTACACCAGTTTTTTGGTGGAAGAACCGGCGGACGCGCTGACCGAATCCGGGCGGGATGTCATCATCCAGCAGGAAGCGGACGCGGCGATGAGCGCTGCACCCGCGCCGAGTTCGGGCGCGGCGGCGGTGGAGAAAGCGGTGGAAAGCACGGCGCTGGAAAACGCGGATATGGCTGCGCCGATGGAAATGCCGATGGCGGTGGAAGGCTCGCCGGGCGTGTCGCAAATGCCCGCCGTGACCACTGTGGGTGAAAAGGCGTTCATTCTGCGCGACGGGGTGTGGACGGATACCACCTTCGACCCGGAAAAGATGACGGCTCGCCCGTTGGCATTCGCATCCGATGAAATGCTGCAATTGCTGGCGGACAATCCCGCCGCCGCCAAATATTTCGCGCTCGGCGACTCGGTGATTGTGGTGCTGAACGGCACGGCATACCAAACGACCCCGCCGGATGCGGACACGGTGGCAATTTCAAACACACTGCCCACCGCCACCCCCATTCCGCCGGAACAAACCGGCGGCGTGCCGGAAAATCCCGCCGTCCCCGATGATGTTCAACCCGATTTGCAAGCCGAGCAACCGGTGGTTATCTCACTGGAAGGTGTGCCGGTGTGGGCGCTGGTGGCGGGCGGACTCGCTGCGGCGGGGTTGGCGGTCGGTTTTGTGATGATGGGATACTATTTGGCAAAAGCGATGATGGGCAACCGTGAGGCGTGAGGCGTGTCATTGCGAGCGCCGCAAAGCAACTTTTTATAGATTCCGGATATTTCC
>CAYPNZ010000471.1:0-2634 GCA_964411845.1 uncultured Anaerolineaceae bacterium | reverse complement strand
AGACCGCCGTTTTCGCCCGCAGCCGGTTGACGGTGGAAGTGCTGCTGACCTACCTGCGCGATTTTGCCGCCGAGCAGGGTTGGGCGGCGAACAGCGTGCGCGGCTATCGGGGCGGGTATCTGCCCACGGCGCGCCGTGAAATTGAAGCCGGGCTGCGCGACGGTTCGGTGGCGGGGGTGGTGGCAACCAACGCGCTGGAATTGGGGGTGGACATCGGCGGGCTGTCGGCGGGGGTGCTGGCGGGCTATCCCGGCACCATCGCCAGCACGTGGCAGCAATTCGGACGCGCGGGACGGCGGCAGGGGGAAAGCATCGCCATGCTGATTGCCGGGCAAACGCCGCTCGACCAGTTTTTGATGGCGCATCCGCACTATTTTTTCGACCGCAGCCCCGAACACGCCCGCATCGACCCCGACAATCTGATGATTGTGCTGAGCCATTTGCAGTGCGCGGCATACGAACTCCCCTTCGATACCGATGAACCGTATGGACGGTTTCCCAACCCCGCCGATGTGCTGGAACATTTGGCGGCGGCGGGCAGTTTGCGGCAAGCGGGGGGACGGTATCACTGGGCGGGCGAAGGGTATCCCGCCGAGGGGGTCAGTCTGCGCGCGGCGGGCATCCACACCGTCGCCATCACCGTGACGGATGACGCGGGCAAAACCGACACCATTGGCGAAGTGGATGTGGCGAGCGCGCCGCGGCTGGTGCATCCGGGCGCAATTTATCTGCACGAAGGGGAAAGTTACCAAATCAACCATCTCGATTTGGACGGCGGGCGAGCGGACGCTGCGCCGGTGAACGTCGGCTACTATACCCGGGCGCAGGTTTCCACCGATATTGAAATTCTGACGGTGGAAGAGGAAGATACCGCCGCCATGCCGGAACGCGCGCGGGGCATGGTTGCCGTTTCAACCGAAGTGACGGGCTATAAAATGGTGCGCCGCTACACGCATGAAACGCTCGGTTTCAATCCGGTGTCGCTGCCGCCGCAAACTTTCGAGACCACCGCCTATTGGCTCACCCTGCCCGACACGGCGCTGGAACGTCTGCGCGAAGCGGGCATCTGGCATCGTGACCCGCTCGATTATGGCGACGAGCGGTTTTGGCGGCAACAGCGCGATGCCGCCCGCGCCCGCGACGGCTATCGCTGCCGGCACTGCGGCGCGCCGGAGAGTCCGAATCGCCGGCACGATGTGCATCACATTCGCCCATTGCGGCTCTTTTTGGAAGAAGCCGCCCGCACCGGCGCCGACCCGCGCACGGTTTATCGGCAGGCACATCGGCTGGAAAATCTAATGACCCTCTGCCCGACGTGCCATCGCCGCGCGGAAATCATCGTCCGCACGGTGAACGCCTGGGGCGGGCTGGCGCACGCGCTGCACAATATCGCGCCGTTATTTTTGATGTGCGACCCGCGCGACATCGGCGTGACGTTTGAAAGCATCCCCGGCGCAGACACCCGCCCCACCATCACCCTGTATGATACCATTCCGCTGGGGCTGGGCTTCGCCGATGAACTCTTCGACCTGCACCGCGACCTGCTGCACGCCGCGCTCGATTTGGCGCGCGGGTGCAGTTGCCGGCACGGCTGCCCCGCCTGCGTCGGTCCCCCGCCGGAAGACACGCTTGACCTGCGGGGCGAAACGCGCCAACTGCTGGAAATCATTACAAATAGCGAATAGCGAGTTACGAGTAGCGAATTACGAGTTACGAGTTGCGAACGGCAAACCGAGCCATCCTCACGTTATTGCCTGCCGCACGCGGAACGCCACATCGTTGAACGCCCCGTCATACAGCAGCGAAATATCGCGCGGGCGGGGAATATCCACCGGAATGGCGGCGGTCAATCGCCCGGGGCGCGGCGACAGCACCAGCACCCGGTCAGCCAAAAAAACGGCTTCGCGGATATTGTGGGTCACCATCACCACCGTGGCGCCGAGTTCGCGCCACAGGTTGGTCAATTCCAAATTCAAATTCTCCCGCGTCAGGGCGTCCAGCGCACCGAACGGCTCATCGAGCAGCAAAACCTGCGGTTGATGCACCAGCGTGCGGGCAATGGCTACCCGTTGCTGCATCCCCCCCGAAAGTTCGCGCGGATGGCTGTGCGAAAATTCGGTCAACCCCACCAATTTCAGCGCGCGACGAATCGCGTCATCGGCACTCGCTGCATCGGTGCGTCCCGCAAGTTCCAGCGGCAGTTTCACGTTATCCCACACCGACCGCCACGGCATTAAATTTGCATTTTGAAAAACCAACCCGATTTCCGCCCGCGGTGCGGTCAGTTTTTCGCCGTTGAATTGCACGTCCCCCCGGTCGGGCAGCAATAACCCCGACAGCAGCCGCAGCAGCGTGGTTTTGCCGCAGCCGGACGGTCCCACAATGCACAAAAACTCGCCGGGTTTTACGCGAAACGACACATCTTCCAGCACGGAAATTTCGCCGTGCCGGGCGGGAAAGGCTTTGTGCAAATGATTTGCGGTTAAAATGGATTGGTTATGCGTCATTGGTCACTCGTTACTTGTTATTGAACCTATGACTCGCCTGAAAAAAGGTTGATTTTTCACCACAGAGACACGGAGACACGGAGTTTTGAATGTTTTTGAGAAAAAGATTAAATTCATCGGGGAATTT
>CAYPNZ010000470.1:0-2644 GCA_964411845.1 uncultured Anaerolineaceae bacterium | reverse complement strand
CGCCGTTAGCCGCGATGTGCTCCGCGCCATCCCCCAATCGCAGCGAGAGGCATCATTGGCGCTGGGGGCGACACAATGGGAAACCATTTGGAAAGTGTTGCTGCCCTATGGCAGTTCCGGCATTTTGGGGGCGGTTATTCTGGGGTTGGGACGCGCCATCGGCGAGACGATGGCAGTTACCATGGTTATCGGCAATATCAGCGGTGGCGGATATTCCATTTTAAGACCGGGATACACCATGGCAAGCATCATCGCCAACGAATTTGCCGAAGCCGTGGACAATTTGCACACCGCCGCGCTCATCGAAATCGGGCTGGTGCTGTTTGTGCTGACGCTTATTTTGAATGCCGCCGCCCGCTGGATGGTATGGCGGGTTAATGCCCGCATTTCGGGAGGCAACTGATGGCACAGGGTATATTTTCGCAGGTTGATTTACCGCGCGTTTACCGGCGGCGACGGCGCACAAACGCGGTGATGCTCGGTTTTACCGGTTTGACGCTGCTGCTGGCAATTGTGCCGCTGGTGTGGATTGTGGTTTACGTTTTTTTGAAAGGGGGCAGTCATTTAAATGCCGATTTTTTCATCCATCTGCCCCAACCGATGGGCGTCGCCGGCGGCGGGGTGCTGCACGCCATCGAAGGGTCGCTGGTGATGGTACTGCTCGCCTCGTTATTTTCCGTGCCGCCGGCGGTGTTGACCGCATTCTACCTGACCACCCACCCGACTGCGGCACTGTCGGCGGCTATCCGGTTTGCCACCGATTTGTTATCGGGCATACCGTCAATCACCATCGGGTTGTTTGGATACGCCGTTATTGTGGTCGCGCAGAAACATTATTCGGCATTTGCCGGCGGCATCGTGCTGGCAATTATTATGCTGCCGATTGTTATCCGTTCCACCGAAGAAATGTTAAAACTTGTGCCCGCATCTCTGCGAGAGGGGTCGCTGGCGTTGGGCGCGCCGGAATGGAAAACCGCGCTAAAAGTGCTGTTGCCCGCTTCTGCCGAAGGGGTAGTTACCGGCATTATGCTGGCAGTTGCCCGCGCCACCGGCGAAACCGCCCCGCTGCTGTTTACCGCATTGGGCAACGACAATTATGAAATCGGGGCAATGGTAAAACAAGGCATCGCCAACCGGCAGGGTATCGGCGCAATTTTAACGCGCATCTTCGCCCAACCGGCAGATGCTCTGCCTTTAACCCTGTGGAAATACGCCCAGCAGCCCTACCCGGAACGGGTTGAACAAGCGTGGACAGTCGCTTTGGTGTTGATGCTGTTTGTGCTGACGTTGAATATCAGCGCCCGCTTGTGGCTTTCTCACCGTAAAAATACCCGGCGCAGCCGGTAAAATACACGCAGGAAAATTTTTATGAAAAACAACCGCACCCTCAAAATGGAAACCAAAAATCTATCGGTTTTCTATGGAAAATTCAAAGCGCTGAACCAAGTCTCGCTGCCGGTGTACGAACACACCGTTACCGCGCTCATCGGTCCTTCCGGTTGTGGAAAATCCACCTTTTTGCGCTCGCTCAACCGCCTGAACGACCTTGTGCCGGGCATCCATATTCAGGGCGACGTGATTTTAGACAACCAAAATATTTACGCCCCCAAACAAGATGTGGTGGACATCCGGCGGCGGGTGGGCATTGTATTTCAGCGTCCCAACCCCTTCCCGATGAGCATTTACGATAACATTGCCTATGGACCCCGATTGTACGGCATAAAAAAGAAAGCCGTGCTCGATGAAATTGTGGAAAAAAGTTTGCACAACGCCGCCCTGTGGGACGATGTAAAAGACAAACTGCACCAATCGGGGATGGCGCTATCGGGTGGGCAGCAACAACGATTGTGCATCGCCCGCACCATAGCCATCGAACCGGAAGTGATTTTAATGGACGAACCGGCAAGCGCGCTCGACCCGGTTGCCACGCTGCACATCGAAAACCTCATCAAACAATTGCAGCAACATTTTACCATCGTCATCGTCACCCATAATATGCAGCAAGCCGCCCGCATCTCGGATTACACCGCATTTTTCAATATGGGCGACAACCGCGCCGGCTATTTGGTTGAATTCGATGAAACCGATAAAATCTTTACCAACCCGCAGCAAAAACTCACCGAAGACTATATCACCGGCAGGTTTGGATAAATGACAAAAAAAACCGTGCTTATTTTATGTACCGGCAATTCATGCCGCAGCCAAATGGCAGAAGGACTGGTCAACACCCGTTTGAAAGACACCTTCCGCGCCGTATCGGCGGGAACACAACCCAGCGGATACGTTCACCCCAAAGCCATCGCCGTGATGGCGGAAATCGGCATTGATATTCGCCACGGTCGGTCAAAATATGCCGATGAATTTTTCGGACAATATTTTGATTATGTGATTACCGTGTGCGACGATGCCAAAGAAAATTGCCCCGTCTGGTTGGACAACGCCGGCGTCAAAACGCATATCGGTTTTGTTGACCCCGCCGCCGCTACCGGCACAGACGCGCAAATTACGGCTGTTTTTCGCAACGTGCGCGACCAAATCGCCGACCGATTACTTGGTTTTTTGCAATCGGAAACGGGCACGCCGTAACCCGTTGCAAAGTCACTTGACAAATGATATTCTGACGCAAAACTGTAGGGGCACGCGG
>CAYPNZ010000469.1:0-2661 GCA_964411845.1 uncultured Anaerolineaceae bacterium | reverse complement strand
TCCTGACTGTCGGCGGGGTCGAGGCACGGCACGCGGGCAAACTTGGCATAATTGCGGTTGTCCTGCTCGTTCTGCGACGAGTGCATCTGCGGGTCATCGGCGGAAATGATGACCAACCCCGCTTCGGCACCGGTCATCGAGGCGTAAAAGAAAGAATCCGCCGCCACGTTCACCCCGACGTGTTTCATGGTTGCCAGCGCGCGCCGTCCGGCATACGCCGCACCGATTGCCGCATCGAGGGCGACTTTTTCGTTGGGAGCCCATTCGGCGTAAATACCGGGATAGCGCGCGAAATTTTCCAGAATTTCGGTGCTGGGTGTGCCCGGATAGCCGGAGGCAAAGGTGACGCCCGCTTCCCACGCCCCGCGGGCAATCGCTTCGTTACCGGAAAGTAAGTCCTTCGGACGTTCTTCGGTCATAAAAAATCCTCCTGAAAACAAAAAAGACGCGGCACGGCGCATCTCGGCAGTTTTGGGGAAGAGACTGCGCCGTCTCCGTGTATTTTGTGCGGATAAACGATTTTTACCCACAATAATTGTGCGCAGTGCACACAACCACTATTATTTTAAACCGTTTTTGGGGGGTGTCAAAAATTCGCCGCGGTTTCGTTTTGAGGTAGCGGTTCTATGGCAAGTGCCGGCGATGGTCATTGCGAAGGCGCAGCCCGAAGCAATCGCTGTGCCTCAGCACCGGGAATTGCTTCGCCTTCGGTTCGCAATGACATATCAACTTTTTGTGCCATTACCCGTTTTGATATAACCGGCGCAAACGAAGATAGGTTTTAAACACATACCACGCCATCAAGCCGCACAATTCCAAACCGAGCCAGCCGTCTTTGTACCCTTTCAGGGTGATATATCGCCGCCAGAATTCTCGAGCGGGCATTGAAAGGTATGTCCACGGTTTGGCGCGGATACCCTGCTTGTGCAAAATTTCTGCTTCAAATTCAAGATAGCGGTTTTGCTTGAGGCGAAAATGCGCCGGCGATTCATAATTATAATGGGTCAAATGTGCTTTCAGGGTGGCTTCCGCGCCGTCCAGTTGCACGATTTCGTGAACTTCGCGGGTGGGGTCGTAACGGGCGTGCCCGATTTTCAGCAGCCGCAGTTGCGCATCGGGATACCAGCCGCCCCCTTTGAGCACGTGCCCCCACATAACATTATAGCGCGGAACCCACCAGCCCACTTCGGGACGCTCGGCAATCACCCGCCGAATTTCCGCGCCGAGTTCGGGTGTGGCGCGCTCGTCGGCATCAATGAAAAAAACCCACGCCGCGCCGAGTTCCGCCGCATCATCCAGCGCCAAATTGCGGTTGACGCTAAAATTGATGAATTTGTGCTGGCGGATAACCGCGCCTTTTTCACGGGCGATGTCGGTGGTGCCGTCGTCGCTGAACGAATCGGCGAGCATGACGGCATCTGCCCATTGCACGCTGTCAATGCAGGCGGCAATATGTTTCGCTTCATTCTTTGCCAAAATTACGGCGATGAGTTTCGGGGGGTGAGGTTTTAGGTTCAAGGTTCAAGGTTACAGAGTTGCAGGGTTGCAAGTTCAAAGTTTCGGGTTTCAGGTTTCGGGTTTACGGTTTAAAGTTCAAGGTTGCAGAGTTGCAGGGTTGCAACTCTGCTACTTTGTTACTCTGTAATCCTGCTACTCTGCCAAATTTCTTCCACCCGGCGGCAAACATCCGCCAGTTCGGGGTATTGGCGGGCTGTGCGCGCCATGCCCCGGCGAACAATTTGCCGCGCCAGGGCAAGTTTCCAGCCGCGATACCGCAGCCGGTAAAACCGCGCCCGGCTGCGCCACAGGTTCAAAAACGATTCGGTGCGCACCTGCCCGGTGCTCTGTCCACCAAAGTGCACAATATGCGCCGACGGTACGCAATATGCCGCCCACCCCTGCGCTTTGATGCGCCACGCCCAATCCACTTCTTCCACATACATTCGGTAACCTTCATCAAGCAACCCCGCCTGCCGGATGGCTTCTGCCTGCACCATCATCGCCGCGCCGAGCGGATGGTCAATGGGGAAGGGTTCGCCGCGCTCGTACCATTCGATGGGGTAGCGCCCGTTGAGTCGGCTTTCATACAATCGCCCCGGCAGCGGCAGCAGTTCAATTGCCAATTGCCACAAGCCGGGAAAGGCATATGCGCCGTGCTGAAATGAGCCGTCGCCAAATTGCAGGTTTGCCCCCACTATACCGACGCTCGGTTCCGCCAGCAGAAAATCGAACATTGCCCGCAGTGCGCCCGGTTTGACGATGGTATCGGGATTGAGCAGCAGAACGGCATCCGGTTGCGAGTCAATCTGCGCGGGGAAACCCATCGCGCGCAGGGCGGCATTGTTGCCAGCCGCAAAACCGAGGTTCGTTTCGGCGGCGATGAGTTTCACCTGCGGAAATTCATCGCGCACCATTTGCGGCGTGCCGTCGCTGCCGGCATTGTCCACCACCCAAATTTCGGTATCCAGTGCGCTGGCGCGGGCATCTGCCAACACAGAGAGCAGAGAATCGCGCAGCAATTCTTTTGTATTCCAACTGACGATGATAACGGCAAGCATAGCAGTTGATTGGAGATAGGAGATTAGAGATTGGAAGCAACATCACCATGACTCTACTGAAAAAGGAGGTTCAAATTAAACCACAGAGGAGCAGAGGAGCAGA
>CAYPNZ010000468.1:0-2663 GCA_964411845.1 uncultured Anaerolineaceae bacterium | reverse complement strand
TGGTTGTCCGTCGGCGGTGGGGGGGCGGAAGGAAATCGGGCCGAAGGTGATGCCGTCGGTGGTGGGGCGGGCGGTTGCCGGCTGCAGGGTGTTGGTCGGCAGGGTGTCGGCGGGCGGGGTAGGGCTGGGAGCGGTGCGGGTGTTGGTTGCGGCGGCTGCCAATTGGGTAGTTGCCGTGGCGAGATGTGTGTCGGTATTGCGGCGCAGTAAAAACAAACTGCCAATCAGCACGATTAAAATACATAAAAAAAGAACCGCCCCGCCCAAGCCTATCCATAATAATGGCGAGCGCTTTTTCCGGGTGGGGTCTGGCAGTACACTGGCAGGTGCAAAAGGTTTCGATTGATTGGCTTGACCGGGTTCGTGATTGGTCATGCGCTCCTCATCTACTTTCAAGATTCGTTGCGGTTGCAACGGCTGAAAGCATATCACCGGCGCGGGAGTCTGTCAAGATTGCTGACATAGGCGCAGGGTGACGGTGGTTGTTGGCTAACCCCGAATGGTGTATCCCTGTCGCCCCACGGTTTGAATATATTGCGGGTGAGATGGGTCTTGTTCCAGTTTTTCGCGTAAATTGCGGATGTGCATACGCACCAAAGCCGGGTCGCCCACGCCGGGGGGATAGTCCCACACGTCTTCGAGCAGTTTGCTGGTGGGCAGCAGGGTGCCGGGGTGGCGCATCATATATTCCAACAGCGAAAATTCGGTGGGGGTGAGCACGATGGTTTTGGTGGGGGTGGTAATTTCTCGGTTGAGCAAATTTAACCGCAGTGCGCCCACGTGCAGTTCCACATCTTGGCTGGTGGGGGCAAGCCGGCGCAACACCGCCCGAATGCGCAATTGCAGTTCTGTCAGGTCGAACGGTTTGACCACATAATCATCGGCGCCGGCATCAAAGCCTTCCAGTTTATCAGACAGCGTATCTTGCGATGTGGCAAAAATTACCGGAATGTGTGCCAGTTTGGGGTTGGCACGCAATCTGCGGCAGGTTTCAAAACCGTCCATACCGGGCATCACCACATCGAGCACAATCAATTCCGGGTTGTGGCGGGCGGCTTTTCTCAGCGCATCCACCCCGTCGGTGGCTACCACTACCTCGTGGTCAATCAGCCCCATCCGCAGCATTTCGCGCATTTCAGGTTCGTCGTCAACAACAAGTATTTTTGCCATGGAGCACCTTTCTCATCTCGTTGCCCAAATTCATTCAGATTATAACAGTAAGCAAATTGCTTGGCAATGTGCGCCTCCGGTCGTATAATCCGGCAGACAAATATTTCCCGTTGGAGGATTATCGTGCAAAAGAAGATTTATGTCATTGGCGTGGGGCTTAAAAAATCATCGCTCCCATCTATGGTGAATGCAATATTACACAGCGTAACGGCTGTTTATTTGAAATTCCCGGTACCTGAAATTGTAGCCGATTTTGCGGCAGATGTAAAACCGGTAACGCCTGTTTTTTCCGAGATTGACGGTTTGAGCGACGGATACCGCACGCTGGCGGCATCGCTGGTAAAAACCGCGCCGGCGGCGTTGCTCACCCCCGGCGACCCGCTGTTGGATGAAGCCGCGCTGCCCGCCATTCAAGCGGCGGCGCAAGCGGCAGGCATCGAAGTGCAGGTGGTTTCTGCGCCGACGGCGCTGTTGCCCGTCTTGCGTGCGCTCAACTTGTCGCCCGGCGGCGGGTTGCAAATTTTAGATGCAACCCTTGCCTGCGGTTTTCACTATCCCCCGTTGGAACCGCACCGCCCCGCGCTCATCACCGGCATTTATCACCCCGATTTGATTGCGCCGCTGCGGCGTGTGCTGGCAACCATGTATGCCGCCGAAACCGAACTCCGCGCGGTGACGGCAGACGGCGTGCAAGCCGGTTCGCTGGCGGCGTGGGAACCGGCAGCCACTGCCATTTATTTGCCGCCGCAAACGGCGCGCCCGGGGCTGACGAAATTTCAGGAAACGATTGCTCACCTGCGCGCACCGAACGGCTGCCCGTGGGACAGAAAACAGACACACCAAAGCCTGCGCCCGTATCTGCTGGAAGAAACACACGAAGCGTTGGCGGCGCTTGATGCCGGTGATATGCCCGCGCTGGCAGAAGAACTGGGCGATGTGCTGCTGCAAATTTTATTGCACGCGCAAATCGGCAGCGAGGCGGGCGAATTTCAAATGGCGGATGTGATTCGGCATATTGATGAAAAAATTGTGCGCCGTCACCCGCACGTTTTCGGGGATGTAACGGTGAACAGTGCGGAAGAAGTGACGGCAAATTGGGCGGCAATCAAAGCCCAAGAGAAGGCGGAAAACGGCAACGGCAGCCATGCCATCCCGTCGGCGCTGGACGGTGTGCCGCCGACGCTGCCCGCGCTGTCGCAAGCGTTGAATATTTCGCAAAAAGCGGTGGAACTCGGTTTTGAATGGCAAACAATTGACGGTGTGCTGGAAAAACTGGTGGAAGAAGCCCGCGAAATTGCCGCGGCAGACAATCACGCCGACATCGAAGCGGAAATTGGCGATTTTCTGTTTGTGGTGGTCAATTTGGCGCGAAAAATGAAGGTAGACCCCGAAAGCGCGCTGCGCGGCAGCAATCGGCGGTTTACGGCACGCTTCAAGCAGATGGAAAAACTGGCGCACGAACGGGGACTGGTTTTGCAGGAACTGCAACCGGC
>CAYPNZ010000467.1:0-2670 GCA_964411845.1 uncultured Anaerolineaceae bacterium | reverse complement strand
CAACGCATTGCCATTATTGATATGGGGTCGAACACTGCCCGGCTGATTGTCATCAGCACGGTATACGGCTATTCGTTCCGGCTGGAAGATGAAATCCGCGAAGTGGTGCGCTTGCGGCAGGGCATTTCCGCCGCCGGTTTGAGTGACGCCGCCATTGCGCGGGCGCTGTTCACCCTGCGGCTTTTCAAACGTTTTTGCAGCGCCACCAGAGTTGATAAAATCATTGCCACCGCCACCAGCGCCGTCCGCGAAGCCCCCAACGGCGCGGCATTTGTGCAAGAAGTGGCAGACAGCATCGGGCTGTCGCTGCAAATTTTATCGGGGGAAAAAGAGGCATATTACGGCACGCTCGGCGCATTGAATGAAGTGCCGCTGGTGGACGGTTTTGTGCTGGACATCGGCGGGGGCAGTGCGCAACTCAGCGCGGTGGAAAATCGCCGTTTTAAAAAAGGCACGGCGCTGCCGCTGGGGTCGTTGGCGCTCACCGAAAAATTCATCAAACACGACCCGCCCACCGCCGCCGAGATTGCCGCCGTGCGCACCGAAATCGAAACGCAGTTGGATACGCTGCCGTGGATAACCGCATCAAACGGGCAATTGGTGGCGCTGGGCGGCACAATCCGCAATTTGGCAAAAATGGATGCCGCCGCTCGCCGCTATCCGCTCAACACCCTGCACGGATACACGCTGTCTCGCGCCGTGCTGGATGAACGCATTGCCCAATTGCAAACCATGCCCATCAGCAAACGCAAAAAAATTATCGGGCTGAAACCCGACCGTGCCGACATTATTTTGGCGGGGGCAATGGTGGCGCAAGCGGTTATGGCGCGGCTGCAAACCGATTCGCTCACGGTATCGGTGAACGGGCTGCGCGAAGGCTTGTTTCTGGAAGGTTTTTGGGACCACCTGACCTATCCCGTCATCGCCGACATCCGGCGGTTCAGCGTGCTGAATATGGCGCGGGTGTACAATTACCAAAAAGGGCACGTCAATCACGTGCGTTATTTGGCGGGACGCGCTTTCGAGCAACTGGCGCCTCTGCACGGCTACGGCGACGCAGAACGCGAATTGCTCGACGCGGCGGCAATGCTGCACGATTTGGGGACTATCATCAGTTACGACAACCATCACCGGCATTCGCAAACGCTCATTACCAATGGTGGGCTGCCCGGTTTTTCGCCGCGCGAAATTGCGCTGATTGCGCTGCTGGTGCGCTACCATCGCAAAGGGAAACCGACACTGCTGGAATTTGGGTCGCTGCTGCGCGATGATGACCTCGACCGGCTGGTGCGGCTGGCTTCCATTTTGCGGCTGGCGGAATTTTTGGAACGCGGGCGAAACGCCACGGTGGATGACATTACCATCCGCTGGGATGACGACACGCTCTACTTCACCCTTATCGCCGACGAATATCCGGCGGTGGAAATTTGGGGCACCGAGCGCAATGCCGTCAATTTGATTGAAACGGCATTTCGGCGTAAAGTAGTGCTCGACAGCACCGCCGCCCCCACCGACATTGTTGTCGAAAAATCGTCCATTTGAAAAACAAAACAACACTGGAGCATCTATGACGACACCCATTTTGTTCGGCATATTTTTAACCCTCGCTTTGCTGTTCGGCTTTTTGAACGGCTTTCACGATAGCGCCAATATTGTTGCTACCATGATTTCTTCCCGCGCCATTTCTGCCCGAATGGCGCTGACCATCGTGGCAATTTCTGAATTTTTGGGACCTTTTTTGTTGGGCAGTGCCGTGGCAAAAACCATCGGCTCGGATATTGCCGCCCCGCAAGCCATCACCATCGCCGTGGTGATGACGGCGCTGGTCAGTGCCAGCGTGTGGAATCTCATTACGTGGTATTTCGGCATTCCGTCCAGTTCATCGCACGCGCTGTTCGGCGGCATCATCGGGGCAGTCATCATCGGCAGCGGGATGGATGTTTTGCAGGAAAAGGGCATTTTAACCATCAGCATCGCGTTGTTCACTTCGCCCATCATCGGCTTCTTTTTGGGGATGTTGATTCTTAAAGTGACGCTGTGGCTGGCACGCGGCGCAACCCCCAAAGCAAATATTTTCTTCAAACGCATCCAAGTGCCCACCGCTATTGCGCTGGCATTGAGCCACGGCGGTAACGATGCCCAAAAAACGATGGGGATGATTGCGATGGGAATGGTGGTTATGGGCTACCAGCAAACCTTTACCATTCCGGTGTGGGTGGTTGCCATCAGCGCCGCTTCGATGGCGTTGGGGATGGCGACCGGCGGCTGGCGTATCATCCACACGCTGGGCGGCAAATTTTACCGCATCCGTCCCATTCACAGTTTTACTTCACAACTCACATCGGGGATTGTTATTTTGGTGGCATCGTTGCTGGGGGGTCCCGTTAGCACTACGCAGGTGGTCAGCACGGCAATTGTGGGCGTTGGCGCCGCCGAGCGGAAATCGCAGGTGCGGTGGGGGGTTATGTACGATATTCTGGTGGCGTGGGTGCTCACCATTCCCGCCACGGCGGCAATGGCGGCGTTGATTTACCTGCCCATTCAAACATTGGTGAAAATATAGCAGACTGAGAATAAAACGTCACAATTTTCACCCTTCGATACGCCCTGCCGGGCTACTCAGGGTGAAAATACCATAACCGCATCCTGAGTAGGCTCGACCGTAGGGAG
>CAYPNZ010000466.1:0-2685 GCA_964411845.1 uncultured Anaerolineaceae bacterium | reverse complement strand
AATCTTCGATGATGAACCCGACAATATAATCACCCACTGCCGCATCCAAATCCTTCCATTTGAAAGTTTGGTCGTTGAAAGTCAGTGTTTCGCCCGGTTGGGTGACGGTTTGCGTAACCCGCCCCTGTGCGTCCAAGTCCATCCACTTTTCCAGCACGGTAAAACTATCGCCGCCGGTGGGGATAATTTCCCGCGGTGCGCCCGCGCCGTTTTCGCCTGTGAAACCGAAAACGTGTGTCAGCACGCCATCGGTAAAGTAGAGACGGGCATAACGTGTTTCGCCGCCGTCGCCGTAGGTGTAAATGCCGTCCACGGTGTACACGGCATTTTCTGCCGTTGCACCGTATGTTTCCGGATTGAACAGCGCAATAGCGGAATCGCTGCCGTTATCAATGGCAAACATCAACGGTTCCCAACTGAATTCCACCGTAAATTTTTTGCCGTCGCCCCAATTGGGATAGTATACCCCGTCAATTTCGCGTGTGTCGCGGCTTTCCAGAAAATCGGTGTCTGCCATAAAAATTGAATTTGAGGCTTGGTCATAAAAACCGACAAATAGTTTGATATAGCCGATATTTTCGCCCTGCACATCTGCGCTGAGCGTGACGGGGCGTCCCGGTGCGGCGGTGGTATCGGACAGACGCAACGGCGAAACTTGAATTTTCCCCGCGCCGGGTGCGTTAACCGGTGTACCTTTTTCCGGCACAGCTAAATCGCGGGCGGTGGCGTTAAATTTTCGACCGGTATAATGGTATGCCAAAAAGTCATCCCACAGCGAATCGGTGGCAAAGCGATGGGCAATGACGGTGTACGATTCCGCGCCGGCGGCGGGGGCGGCATACAGTTGAGAATTCGGGAAATAGATGGAGATACCGTTTGAGCCGGATTTTTTGCTGCCGTGTTTTTCAGCGATGACGGCGCGGTTGATGCTGTTCAGCACGTTGTCGGCGGCGGTGGCAACCTCGCTGCTGCGCGATTCTTGTTTGAGCAATTGCGCGAAATTCCCCAAATCAATATATGATGCCGGTACGCTGTTGCCGAAAATGTTGGTGTATGATTCTGCATAACTGCGGGCTTGCGCCACTGTTTTTTGGTTGTCGTTGCTGATGGCAACCGACAGGTTGTTGACATTGGCGATGAGTTCCGGCAAAGCCGACAAATCTACCGCCGAGAGTGTTACCCCGCGTTCCATCTGTTGGGCAACTTGCGCGGCTGATGGTTCGCCGAAAACGCCGAACAACCCGTTGAGACTGCTGCCGCGTCCCACCAAATCGGCGCGGGCGGCATCGTCCACAATACGTTGGTCGTCTTGAATATAACTTTGCACAATTTGGCGGCTCAATTGTGCGCCGTCCATATCGGGATTGTCTTTTAGGGCTTGCAAAAAACCGGTGTATGCCCAACCGAGTGCGGGTTCCGTTTCTTGCGATGCCACGGCGTAGCGGGCATGCGGCGCCAGCGCATCGAAAACTTCCAAATGTGCCATCAAGCACGCATCCATTCCGATGAGTTCAAATTTATCGGTGCCGGTGCGGGTGCGAATTTCGCTGAGGGCATCATCCAGTTCGTTTAAATAGAGTTGGTCGCCGAGTGCTTGTGCCAGCGGCGTTTCGGGGCGGGCGGTGCTGCGCGGCGAAGAATCCGTCCAGCCGCCGGGCCAGCCCATGCCGTGGTCAGACAGGATGAGCACATATTTATCGGCGGGGAAGGTATCTATTGCCCACGTTACAAAATCAACCAACGATTGCCCGTCTGCCATGCTCACTTCGCCCAAATCTTGCACCACTTGCGAGTTGATATGCTCCAAATCGTCATCTTGGGTGATGAAAAAACGTTTTGCATCTGCCCAGTTGCCGTCGCCGCGATAACCCGCCTGATAGCGGTCAATCTGCGCCACAATGTTCAACCGGTCACTTGAGCCGACCCGCTCGGCTTCATTCAAATCGACATAAATATCTTTTTCCAGCACTTTGTCATCGGCATCCTGATAGAGCATCACTGTCCATGTTTGCCCTGCCACGGTGTCGGATGCGTTCGGCGGCTGAAAGGGGACGGCGGTGGGCGTTGGCAGAGAGGGCGAAAGATTGTTGTTTGCGGCAAAAGTGGGGGTGGGTCGCTCGATGGCGGTTTGTTGCGACGGGTTCGAATCGTTACCGCCAAAAAGCATGTTGAACAGCGAACTGCATGCAAAAACGATAACCAGCAGAATGACCAGCGCGACGGTCATTTTGGGGCTGAGTTTCATTCCGCCGCCACTGCCGGATGGGCGAGGCGGGCGAGACCATCCGCCGCCGCCCGATGGCGGGGTGGGTGGCGGTGTGCTTCCGCCGCCGGATGATTCGCGGCGACGGTGCGGGGCTTTTGCCCGTTCTCGCGTGCCGGAAGATTCGGTTTTTCGGCGGCGGCGGGTGCGGATAGTGGGAATCGAGTCGCGTTTGGAAAAAAAGATGTGCGGCAAAATTCCGGTATCGGAAAATGCCGCACGTGGCGTGGCGATATTCGGTTCGGTTGCCAATGCCGAAAACATCGGCAGCGAGAAAATATTTTTGGTCATACCCTCATCTCCTCTGCTAACGTTTGTGTGGGATGAGAGTAGATTACCTTTTTATGGCAGATTCGTCAATTACGACAGCCCGTAGGCGCGTTTTGCGCCGTCCATGGTGTTGCGCAGCAGCATAGCAATGG
>CAYPNZ010000465.1:0-2687 GCA_964411845.1 uncultured Anaerolineaceae bacterium | reverse complement strand
ACAGGCAGCGCACACCAAAGTTCATCGCCACAGCCGAGACGGCGCACGTGCTGCTGCTCCCCAAAAACACACCGTTACTGCCAAAAACGTGCATTATGTGGCAATCGGCTCGTCCACCGGCGGTCCGTTGGTGCTGCAAAAAATCCTCTCGGCTTTACCGGCGGATTTTCCCGCACCGATTTTGGTGGTACAGCACATTGCCAAAGGGTTCACCCGGGGGATGGCGGACTGGTTATCGAGCACCTGCGCGCTGGACATAAAATTGGCGGAGGACGGAGAAATCCCCCGCCGGGGGCGGATTTACATTGCGCCGGACAGTCGTCAGATGGCATTGAGCCGCGGCGGCAGAATTTCGCTGACCGAAGACCCGCCGGAACACAGCGTGCGCCCCTCGGTATCGTATCTGTTCCGGTCGCTGGCGGAAAACGGTTTTTCGCGCCACACATTGGCAATTTTGCTCACCGGTATGGGCAAAGACGGCTCGGCGGAATTGAAACAACTAAAAGATGCCGGCGCGGTTACCATCGCACAGGATGAAAAAAGCAGTGTCGTGTTCGGTATGCCCGGCGAGGCGGTAAAACTCGGCGGGGCAACGTATGTATGCAATCCGGAAGAAATTATCATAAAACTGCGGAATTTGCTTCCGCGCAAGTAAAGGGAGGTTGTGGTGACATTTTTAATAGACGACCAAAAATTTGCCGGAACGGATATATTGATTGTTGAAGACAGTCGCACGCAAGCAATCGGCTTGAAATTTTTGCTGAAAGAGCACGGGTTCAGTGTGCGGGTTGCTTATGACGGCGTGCAAGCGCTCAAAGCCGTCTCGGAAAAAGAACCGGCGCTCATCGTCAGCGATATTGTGATGCCTGAAATGGACGGCTATGAATTGTGCCGAAATTTGCGCACCAACCCGGAAACAAAACACATTCCCATCATTTTGCTGACGGCACTTTCGGAATTGACCGATGTCATCAAAGCACTGGAAAACGGGGCGGACAATTTCGTCACCAAACCGTATAAACCCGATTTCCTCATTTCGCGCATCCACCACATTTTGATAAACAGCGAAATTCGCCGCGACCGCCGTTCGGAAAAGGTCATCGAGATATTCTTCAACAATCAACGCTATTCTTTTTCCGCAATGCCGGAGCAAGTTATTGACCTGCTGCTGTCTACTTTTGAAAATGCGGTGCAAAAAAACAAAGAATTGCAAGAAGTCAACCAAAAATTGCTGGAAGCGCAGCGAGAATTGCGGGAGAAAAACAAAGAATTGCAAGCAGCCAACGCACAAAAAGACCGCTTTTTGGGGATGGCGGCGCACGATTTGCGCAATCCGCTGGGGCATATCTTCACGGTTGCCGATATTCTGCTGGAAGATTTGGATGGAAAAATTACCGACCAACAGCGGGAATTGCTGGAAATCACCAAAACATCCAGCCAATTTATGCTTGATTTGGTGAACGATTTGTTGGATATTGCCAAAATCGAATCGGGGAAATTGAATCTGAATTTGGTGGAGACCGATTTGGCAGCGCTGGTGACACAAAATGTATCGCGCAACCGCGCCCTCGCCGACAAAAAACACATCACGCTTGAAGTGACAGTGCCCGATGGTTTGCCGCCGCTGATGGTTGACCCCGGCAAGATAGAACAAGTGCTGAACAATCTCATCAGTAATGCCATCAAATATTCATACCCCGACACCACCGTAAAAATTCGGCTGGCGCGGGGAAATGATACGGTCATTTTGTCGGTGGCGGATGAAGGGCAGGGCATTCCCGCCGAGGAACAGGATAAACTCTTTAAACCTTTCGAGCGCACCAGTGTAACCACCACCGCCGGCGAGAAAAGTACCGGTTTGGGATTGGCAATCGTCAAACGGATTGTGGAAGGGCATCACGGCAAAATTTGGGTTGAAAGCGAAGTGGGCAAAGGCTCAACTTTTTATGTGTCGCTGCCGCTTGCGCTGCCCGAGAAAACTTCGGTTTGACAGGATGCGCAACTTGATGTAAACTCGCTGCAATTAACCGAAACGAGAGAAAAATGGTTGTAATTATTTCTACCGACACCAAGCGCACTAATAAGAATCCGGACATATTGTCTGGTTAGTTGTGCTTGCGTAAAAAATTGCGGCATCGCGGCTTATCAGACAATCTCTGATAAGCCGTTTTTTATTTTACATCATCTCAGGAGGAAAAAATGTCTGAAAAAATTGCCGAATGTCCCGAATGCGCCGCCGAGGTGGCGTTACCCGCCGATGTGATGGAGGGAGAAATTGTTCAATGCCCCGAATGCGGGCTGGAATTGGAAGTGGTATCGCTGGCGCCGCTGAAACTGGAACAAGCGCCGGAAGAGGAAGAAGATTGGGGCGAGTGATTTAATTCAAAATTAAAAATGCAAAATTCAAAATGAAAGTGTGAACTCGATGACACAACCAAAAATTGCAATGCTTCATTCGCGGGTGCGGGTGGAAGAAAAATTGCTCATTCAAGCCTTCAAAAATCATAACGTCCCGGTAGATTTAATTGACGACCGCAAAGTTGTTTTCGATTTGCAGGGCAACGGCTGGGATAAATATGATGCGGTGCTGGAACGCTGCGTCAACCACTCGCGGGCATTGTATGCCCTGCGCATCCTGAATGACTGGGGCATCCCCACGGTCAACACCTATGAAGTGGCGGCGATTT
>CAYPNZ010000464.1:0-2690 GCA_964411845.1 uncultured Anaerolineaceae bacterium | reverse complement strand
CGGGGCGTTTTCAGCCCGAACGGACCGACCGTACCGCGCACATACCCCGTCACTGCCAGCACTTCTTCCGGTTTCGCCATCGTCAAGCGGGATTGTCCCAGATATTTGCGCAGTGCCTGCCACGAAATTTGTCCCGTGCCGGCAATGAGCGCCATCAAATATTCACCTTTGCCGATGCGGAAGACGATACTGCGCACCACCTGCGACGGCGATTGATTGCGCTCGCGCGCCGCCTGCTCTACCGATTTGATGGGCGTTTTGTGCCGAAAAACCCGATGCGGCACGCCCATTTCTGCCAATGCCCGACTCACGGGCGGTATGTTTTCTGTCATTTTAAATGCCTCAAAATACACATTTTACGCAATACGCCTCAAACGGCGAGCGTCAAATAAAAAACCACTTCCGCCAATTGCTGCGTTGCGCCGAGACAATCGCCGGTATAGCCGCCGATGCGCCGCACAAAATAGGCGGCTGCCAGCGCGGTTATCAGCGCCACGGGAATGAGCGTCCACAGCGTCGCCCAACCGAGCAACAGCAGCGGCGCCAACCCGAAAACCGTTGCCAGCATCACCTCTCCCACCGAAAGTTTAACCGCCAGCGGTTTGGCTTTGGCGGTCAGGTCATCGCGGACATATTTCAGCGCGACAATCAACACGGTTGCCGCCAAACGGCTGATACTGTGCCCGGCGACGAGCGTCCACGGCACAACGGCGGGATTCAATTGCAGCAATGCGGCAAATTTCAGCGACAGCATCAGCACCAGCCCCACCGTGCCAAAAGTTCCCAACCGAGAATCTTTCATAATTTCCAGCACGCGGGCTTTGGTGTACCCCCCACCGAAACCATCGCACACATCGGCGAACCCGTCTTCGTGAAAAGCGCCCGTCGCCGCAATGGTTGCCGCCATACTCAACAGCAGAGCAATCGCCGGGGTGAAAATCAAATTTGCCAGCCAGAAAATCGCCGCGCCGATGCCGCCAACCACCGTCCCCACCAGCGGGAAATACCGCGCCGCCCGGTTGAGATAACTCTGCGAGAAAGGAAGGTTTTTCGGCACGGGCAGGCGGGTAAAAAACATCATCGCCGTGAAAAAAAGAATAATCTCGCGTTTAATGATTTTCATTCGCCATTCGCCATTCGCTACTCGCTACTCGCTACTCGCTACTCGCTACTCGTTTTATTGTATGCAGCCGCCGGAAAATCACAAAAACACCTTCGGCAAGATTTTTCTCAACGGCAATTTAATGGTATCATTGGAGCAATCGGAAGTACAATTGAATTAAAGGAGATGCCCTATGCCAATGATTGACCTGTCGGCAACAATTGCTCCCAGCCCGGAAAACACACCGCCGTTTTTAAAAGTTGATATTGAATATAACGACCATGCCGCCGGCGCGGCACAGGCGCAAGCCATCCTTAAAACCCCGGCGCACCTTTTCCGCAACGGTGAAGGCTGGGCAACCGAAACCATCACCCGCTTGGGCACGCACGATTCCACCCACGTGGATGCGCCATGGCATTACAACAGCACAATTCAGGGCAAACCCGCCCCAACCATTGATGAATTGCCGCTGGAATGGTTTTTCAGCGACGGGGTGGTGCTCGATATGAGCGCCAAAGCGGACGGCGACCCGATGACGGTGGCAGAAGCACAAGCCGAACTGGCACGCATCGGTTACACGCTGAAACCGCTGGATATTGTGCTGGTGCGCACCGGGCGCGATAAATTTTACGATGCGCCCGACTACCTTTTCCGCGGCTGCGGCGTCACGGCGGAAGCCACAAAATGGCTTTACGAGCAAGGTGTGCGGGTGATGGGCATTGATGCCTGGGGCTGGGATGCGCCGCTCAACTTTCAGGCACAACAAGCGCTCGCCGCGCAGAAGACGGGCATTCTGTGGGCGGCACATCAGGTTGATTTGCCGTATGCCCAAATTGAACGGCTGGTGAATCTGGACAAACTGCCGTCCTTCGGGTTTAAAGTTGCCTGCTTCCCGTTGAAAATCAAAGGCGGCAGCGCCGGACCCGCGCGGGTGGTGGCGATTATCAATGAATAATGCAAAATTCAAAATGCAAATGCTACATTTTTAGTTTTGCATTTTGCACGATTGGGGAGGAATTATGTCCGGTTTTAAAAATCTCGCGGAAATTGAAGCAATGGAGCAAACCCCGCTGGCAGAACGAAATTACCCTGCCACCACATACGAAATGCTGCAACAGGGCGCGGCGGTCAACCCCGGCAGCACCGCCCTGCACTTCTTTTTGCAGGGTACGGCATACAACAAACCAACCAGTTACACCTATCGCCAATTTATGAGCGCCATCACCCAAACCGCCAATATGCTGCACGATTTGGGTATCGGTAAAAACGATGTGGTTTCGATGGTGCTGCCCAGCCTGCCGCAAGCGCATTTTACCATTTGGGGCGGCGAAGCGGCGGGTATCGTTAACCCCATCAACCCCCTGCTGGAACCGCAACAGATAGCGGACATTATGAACGCCGCCGAAACCAAAGTGCTGGTCACGCTGGGGGCGTTCCCCGGGGTGGATATTTGGCAAAAAGTGGCATCCATCGCCGACCAAGTGCCCACGCTGGAAACCATTTTGCAGGTTCATATGGAAAATTTCCTGCCGGTGGTCAAAAAAATTGCCGTAAAGTTTATGGCGCGCAAAATCGAAACCCCTGCCGT
>CAYPNZ010000463.1:0-2693 GCA_964411845.1 uncultured Anaerolineaceae bacterium | reverse complement strand
CGTGACCAGCACTATTTCAATGGTAGAAAAATCAGTTATTTGAGATAGGTTGGTGATAACCCGCGGCTGGGTGGTTTGGGTGCGACCATCGTACATTTGCAACCGAAGCCCGCTGCGAGCGACCGCGCGCGCCAGTTTTTCGCGCCCCAGCAGCGTAACCGAATTACCGGCAAGAGACAACCTGCTGCCCACCAAACAACCTATCGCGCCGGCGCCAATTACCAAAATATTCGATTTGCGGTTTCCGGTTTCCGGTTTCAATGTCAGCACCTCTATCCGTCAAAAGAACGGAGGTTTTTCGGGTTGACCGTGTGCGCTATCGGGGCAGATATTCCCAGTGCCCGTCACGCTCTACACGAAGGACAGCCCCTTCCACACGGAGTAAATCCAAATACCCCAACAGCATCCACAACGCGGCGAATCGAAATTGGGGCGGATAGTGCGGATACATTTCCAGCAACAACGGTTCAATGGTGGAAATTCCGGCTTGAACATGCCGCAAACATTCCGCTTTTCGCTGGGAAATGCGGTCACGCTGCCGGGCAATGAGTTGGTGGGCATCGAAGAAAATTTCGCCGTGCCCCGGATAGGTTATATCAATTGCCAGCGCATCAATTTTTGCCAATGAATCCAAAAATTGCGTCAACGACGGCTCATAATTGAGACTGCGGTCAGCCGGCGGTTCGATAATTGGGGTTGGGGTTTGCGCCAACAGCATATCTGTGGAAATGAATTGGCGTGTTTCCGGCTGATAGTAGCAGGTTAAATACCCGGAATGTCCGGGGGTGTGCAAAATCTGCCAGCGGTGGTTGCCCAGTTGCAGCCACTCCCCTGCCCTGACCGGCACAACCCGCTCAACAGGCAAGGGGTCGGCGACAGATTCAATCATGCGGTAATATTGCCTGATAGGGTCGGTAATGCCGGTGGACAGGTTTAGCTTCGGAAACAAAATATCCAAATAATATTCACCCTGCTGACGCCATAACCGCGGAAAATCTGTCAGTAGCGGGATGGTTGGTTCAAAAACCAGCAACTCGGCATTGTTTTCAGCGACAATTTCCGCCGCCAAACCGAAGTGGTCAATATGGGGATGACTGATGATAACACGCTGTAAATCTCGCAGAGAAAAGCCGAGTTCTGCCAGTGCCTCTTTTAAGGCGGGCAAACTTTCTTTTGATTTTAAACCGGTGTCAATTAAAGTGGGTACGGGTGTGGAGAAAAAATAAACGTTGACCGCCCCGACCGGGAGTCCGGTCGGTAATGCAATCAACGTTGGCGTGGAAGATTTTGGCAGTGAATTCATGTTGGAATCCGCCTTTTTGATTTTATGACTTTATGATTTTGTAATGTTATAAAATCAAAAAATCACATTTAGAGGGTTAAAAACTCGCGCAAGCGTCGCTTGACAGCGTCGAGGCTTCGCGCGCCTTCAAACATTTGGTCGCCGTCTTCGTGGGCGGCAACCAAATCAGTCATCAATTCAATGGCGATACCGATTATCTGGCTGCGGTTGACCGAGGAAACATGTTCGCCGATGGTCATTTGCAACCGGCGCAACATTCGGGCTTCATCGCGGGTTAAATATACGGTTGTCGGTTTGCGCTCGACCTTATTTTTGGGGCGTCCCAGCCGACCGGACGATTGCCGGGATAATTCTTGTTGGACGTCGTACAAATCGGCAAAGGTTGAGCCGCTGATGTCCTCGGAGTTTTTTCTTTTTGGCACTACGCCATCTCCTTCACTGCTTCATCAATGATGTCGCCGTCAATTATATTCACTCTTTTCAAGAGCGCCAATGGCAACGCATTCAAACCAATCACGCAAATATCGCGTGGCATACCGTGGCTGTGGTCATAGATTTTTCGGATTGCTTCGTCGGTGAATAACGGGTCGCGCCGTCCGGCAACCATTACCCGAAAGTTAATCATTGCATGGGTATCTTCAAAATGCAGGGGTTCAATGGTGGAACGGGTAGCCAGCCGTGACGAAAGGGCGCGCTTCAGCCGCAATTTATTTCGCAGTTCGTTTTGCCCCAACAACACGATTTGGATGAGCTTTTGGGTGTTTGTTTCAAAATTAAGCAATTGACGCAATAATTCAAATTGTTGCCCGATTAAAATTTGCGCTTCGTCAATAATCAGCAGCATATTGCGTTCTTTTCGGTACAAGTCAATCAAGTATTTTTCAAAAGCAGCCAACTGCCCCAGTTTGCTTCTTTTCGGCTGAATACCAAATTCGGCACAAATCCCTTTCAGGAATTGGAATTCGGACGGGTACAATGGTGTCGGCAGATATGCCGTTTCAAAATCGGGGCGGTCGCGGTAAATTTGGTACAATCGGCGAGCGATGGTTGTCTTTCCTGCGCCCACATCACCAAAGATAACCGATATACCCTGACGCTGCTCGATAGCGTAGGTTGCCTTTGCCAAAGTTGCTTTATGTTGCAAAGACATATAAAAATATCTCGGATCCGGTGATAATGAGAATGGCGGTTCCATCAAGCCCAACATACTTAAATCAAGCATCGTCAATCTCCCTACGTCGTAATTTTGAACTTAATTATAACACCATAGTGCCGAAATTACAAGTAACTCTTGACTTTATACCCAGAACTTGTTATAATTTTCGCATCACAGGTAAATTTTAGATGTTATTTTGATAAAATACATTCAAATTAACCATAAATTTACCAC
>CAYPNZ010000462.1:0-2706 GCA_964411845.1 uncultured Anaerolineaceae bacterium | reverse complement strand
CAAAAATGTTTTTCAGCAGCGCCAACTGCCACGCTTCGTAAATGGTGGTGGCGATGCTGTCGGTGGTCAGGTTGCCGTCCCAGTTTTGCACGTATGCCAGCGCTTTTTGCTGACGGTCATCGGCGGGTTCGATGTTTTTCAGGTATGGCAGCAATTCTCGCGCCTGCGTGCTGAATTGGTCGGCTTGAATTGCCGCCATATCATCCACCGAAATTTTCTCGCCCGCCGAACTTTTTTCCCGTATCAATTCGGCGATGCGCTGTGCGCGATATGGCGGCGTCCAATCGTTGGTGATGAAATAGCGGTAGTCGTCGGGCACGGCGCGGTTGTTGGCGGTGACGATATACCCCGCTTCGGGGTTGAAGGCGTGCGGCAAACTGGGGAAGGGAATCCACGCCGACCATTTGTATTCGTCCGTCCAGCCCGGTACGGGAACCATGCCGTTTCCTGTGCGCCGGATGGGAATCAACCCCGGCGCATAATAGCCGATGTTCCCTTCGGTGTCGGCATAAACAAAGTTTTGGCTGGGGGCGATATATTTTTCCAGCGCGGCGGTAAATTCATCCCAATTGGAAGCATAGTTTAAATCGAGGAAGGCTTCAACGGTGGTGTCATCGGGTTCCAAAGCCGTCCACTGCAACGCCACCGGCACGGGCGTGCTTTTGCTCACATCGCTGATGAGCGGTCCGTGGCGGGTACTGCGCGCCGCCCACAAAATCGGGTCGTCTTTCCCTTTGACATAAATGGGTTCTTCCACAATATCCATATCCACCCAACTGCCGTTCACTTCATATTGATCGGGGTTTTGGGGGTTGATGCGTTCCATGTACAAATCTTGCACATCGGGACCGAGATTGGTTACGCCCCAAGCGATGTGTTCGTTGTGTCCGGTGGGAAAAAAGGGCATACCGGGGAAGGTTGCACCGGTTACGTGGATTTTTTCGCCCTGAATTTCCGCCAAATACCAAATGGATGGGATTTGCGCGCCGAGATGCGGGTCGTTTGCCAGCAGCGGCTGTCCGCTGTCGGTGCGACTGCCCGCTACCACCCAGTTGTTGCTGCCGATGTCTAACCCGCGCAGGTTAAAATCCGTTTGCAAAAACGAATCAACGCGCAACAGCGCAGAGGCGGTTTCGGGCGCGATGGTATTGGCGGCGAGAATCGTTTCGCCGGCATCGGGATACAGTCCGGTTAATTGCGCCGCGCGTTCTTCACCGACGGCTTGCGCCAGCCGCACCCGCAGCAGTTCCATATCGTAATTGCCGCCCAAATTCCACGACATCATTTTTGCCCACACCATCGAATCGTACACCGTCCACGGTTCCGGCTTCACGCCCAAAATTAAAAATTCGGGCGGCAGTACATGTTTTTCGTCAAGCCAAGCATTCACGCCCGCCACATACGCTTCTATATCCGCTTGCGTTTCGGGGCTAAGCGCATCCCACGCCTGTTTTGCCGAACGATATGTGCCGAGCGTGCGCAAGAATTTGTCGGTATCGAGGGTGGCATCGCCCAGAATTTCGCTCAACCGCCCCGCACCGATGCGCCGCTGCATTTCCATTTGCCACATTCGGTCTTGGGCATGTACATACCCCAACGCAAAAAAGGCATCGTGGTCGGTGGCGGCAAAAATATGGGGTACGCCGTCGGCATCGCGCACAACCTCAACTTGCCCGTTTAAGCCGGTCAGCGTGTGTGCGCCTTCGGTTTTGGGCAAACTGCGGCGCACATAAAAAAATCCAAAAGCCAATACCAACACCAATATCAACAAAATCACCAATAATCCGTTGCGGATGATACGCATCACTTCTCCTCTTCCTGTTTTTATGTAAAAAATTAAGTGGTGAAGAATACCATATCCGATGCGGAAAGTCAAGCAATTTGGCGATGCCCCTGTGCTTTGATATAATAATCTCCTGCCAGCCCGCCATGCGTTGTGGTTGGTTCTTTTTTGAGCCGAAACCCATCCGGCGAACGGAAGGAGATGAACCATTGAAATTGAAAAAATCGGCAGGGCATGTGTCCCTGCGACTGACATCGGTTATTTTACTGGCGGTGGTGATGGTGTGGGGACTTTCCGTCACCGAAACGCCGGTCTATTCGCTATTTCAGTCTTCGATACAAAATTCGGCGGTAGCCACCCCGACCCCGCCGCCACCGACCAACACCCCTGCCCCGCCACCGGCGGCGGCAACCGATACGCCGCTGCCACCGCCCGCACCGACATCCGCGCCGACGCAACCGGCAGCGCAGCCCACCCCCGCCCCCACCGATACCCCGGCTATTCAGGGGGGTGCGGTACCGGCGCAACCCACCGTAGCGGCAACCGCCGCACCCAGCCAAACCGAACCGGCAGTGCTGCAACCTGTTGCCCCCACCGAACCGACCGCTGTTCCGGCGGCAACCGCTGTTACGCAACCGGCGCCCGCCGGCAAAGTGGTCAATCAGGTAAAATTGGTTGATACCATCGTAAAATGGCTGGCTTACGGTTGGATGTGCCTCGGCGCAATGGCGCTGGTACTGATTGCCGGATTTTTCGCCTACCTTCACAATCGCGGCAAAAAACTGAATCACGAGGCAGAATAGCCCGCATCTTCCGTTGATGATGTCTGAAACCCGCCCCAGCACAACACGCACGGTTTCCGCCACTGCTATATTGGCGGCATTGTTGCTGATTGCGTTTGCCGTGCGGGTTTTTCATCTTGA
>CAYPNZ010000461.1:0-2716 GCA_964411845.1 uncultured Anaerolineaceae bacterium | reverse complement strand
ATCGCCGCCGCGCACGGCATCGAACACCCGGTGTGGCTGATGCCCATCATCGAAAGTGCGCTGGGGGTGGTGAACGCCTATCCCATCGCCGCCGCCAGCCCGAATGTTGCCGCGCTCGCCATCGGTTTGGAAGATTACACCGCCGACATCGGCGCGGCACGCACCCCCGAAGGGCGCGAATCCTTTTTCGCCCGCAGTCAACTGGTCAACGCCGCCCGCGCTGCCGGTGTCCAGCCGATTGACTCCGTCTTTTCCGATGTGAGCGATATGGACGCCCTGCGCCGGGTGGTCGGCGAATCGAAGGCGCTGGGGTTCGACGGGATGGGCTGTATCCATCCCCGGCAGATTGCGCCCATTCACGAAGCCTTCGCGCCCACTCCCGCCGAATTGGAAAAAGCCCGCAAAATCGTCGCCGCCTTTGAGGATGCGACCGCCAAAGGGCTGGGCGTTGTTTCCCTCGGCTCGAAGATGATTGACCCGCCGGTGGTCAAACGCGCCCTGCGGATTGTGGCGTTGGCGGAGATTTAAAGCAATCAGCAATCAGCGGTCAGCAATCAGCGGTCAGCGATTAGTTTTCAGTTTCTTTCGAGCGGGTAAATTATGAAAGATTTTAGAAAATTGGCTGTGTGGGAGAAAAGTCATCATTTGACTTTAGAAATTTATCGGGAAACCAAGAAGTTTCCCGGAGATGAGAAATACGGATTAACCAGCCAAATGCGACGTTCCAGTGCGTCTATTCCCACCAATATTGCAGAGGGCAGCGGCAGAGGTTCGGATGCCGAATTAAAACATTTTTTGCACATTGCAATGGGTTCGGCGAGTGAGTTGGAATACCAACTTCTTTTGAGCCACGAGTTAAATTTCATCGAAACAGCAGATTATCGGCGTTTGCACAACCAAACCACCGAGGTCAAGCGCATGCTGGCATCGTTCATCAAAAGACTGAATGCTGACCGCTGAAAACTGACAGCCATCTAAAGGAGCATACTATGCCACAGAAACTTATCACAAATGCCATCGGGCGACCGGTTCCCACCGAAGTGAACGGTGTGCCCGCGATTCCATTTCAGGGGGTGGGGAAATATCGCCCCACCGGACGAAAATACGGCGCGCCGATTGTCACCTGCGCCGATTATCCCGCCAACGGCGACAAACGCCAGCCCGACCTGCGCGCCGCGCTCATCGCCGCCGGGTTGCGCGACGGGATGACCATTTCCACCCATCACCATTTCCGCAACGGCGATTTGGTCGCCAACCAGATTTTCGACATTGCCGCCGAACTCGGCGTGAAAGATTTGGTCTGGTTCCCCTCGGCGTCCTTTCCGTGCCACGCCCCCATCATCAAACATCTGGAAAGCGGCGTTGTCCACCACATCGAAGGGAGCATGAACGGACCCCTCGGCAAATTCGCTTCCGAAGGGAAAATGCGCGGGCTGGGCGTGCTGCGCTCGCACGGCGGACGGTATCAGGCGGTGCAGGATGGCGAGGTGAAAATTGACATCGCCGTGATTGCCGCGCCCACCGCCGACTTTTTCGGCAATGCCAACGGGTTGACCGGACCGTCGGCGTGCGGACTGCTCGGTTTCGCGCTGGCGGATGCGCAGTATGCCGAAAAAGTCATCGTGGTGACGGACAATCTCGTCCCCTTCCCCTGCACGCCGTGGCAAATCCAGGGGAATTATGTCGATTTTGTGGTCGAAATGGAACAAATCGGCATCCCCGAAAAAATCGTGTCCGGCACCACCCGCATCACCAAAAGCCCCGACCGGCTCTACATTGCCGAATTGACCGCCAAATTCTGCGACGCGGCGGGACTCATCCGCGACGGTTTTTCGTTTCAGGCGGGGGCGGGCGGCACGTCGCTGGCAATCGGCAACTATTTCGGGCAGATTATGCGCGAAAAGGGCATCAAAGCGAGTTTCGCGCGCGGCGGCAGCAACAAATATCTGGTGGAAATGCTGGAAGAAGGTTTGGTCGGGCATATTTTGGACGGACAAACCTTCGATTTGGAGGGCGTGCGCTCCATGCGCGAAAATCCGGCGCACGTTGACACCAGCCCGTTCACCAGTTACAACTATCACGGCAAAGGCAACTTTGCCTCCATGCTCGACATCGCCATTTTGGGCGCGACGGAAGTGGATGTGAATTTCAACGGGAATGTCGTCACCCATTCCGATGGTTATCTGCTGCACGGCATCGGCGGCTGGCAAAACGCGCTTTTCGGCAAAACGGTCATCCTGCCGATTCCCCTTTTCCGCGACCGCATCCCCGTCATCCGCGATGAAGTGACCACGCTGGTGGGACCGGGCGAGCTGATTGACGTGATTGTCACCGAACGGGGAATTGCCATCAATCCCCGGCGCACCGATTTGATTGAGGCGACCAAAAATTCCGGCTTGCCCATCAAATCCATCCACGAATTGAAGGCGGAAGCCGAGCGCATCTGTGGCGTGCCGCAGAAACCCGCGCTGACAGATGACATCATCGCCGTGATAAAATGGGTGGATGGCACGGTGATTGATTCGGTGAGAGCCGTGAAAAATGAATAACGAATAATGAAAAATGAAAAATATATTGGGTGAAAAAAGTTATGCGTTTGCATTGCGAATTGTAGAATTGCAGAAATATTTGAGGGAGGAACACAGAGAGTTTGTGTTAAGTCATTGGTAACAAGTTAAGAAATTGTATAGCCGTCAAGTCAAATGTCATACCGGAA
>CAYPNZ010000460.1:0-2717 GCA_964411845.1 uncultured Anaerolineaceae bacterium | reverse complement strand
CTCTCGATGCGGCATTGCAGCATTTTGTCACCGCCTGGAATTATGATGAACCGGCGCGCCGCCGCGAATATGCCGATAGTCTCGTGCAGGCATTGAATACCCTGTCGCGCGAGCCGGTCGAGCGGGTCTATTTGCCGCTCATCATGCACCCCTAATTTGCCAACTGAACGCAACGCCGATAATATCAGGACTTGTGTAAATTGGTTGCAAACACACCCTTTGATGCGGCGCTCCCCTGTGGTCGAGTCTGCTCAAGGTGTGTTTCCGGCAACTTCACCCTGAGTAGCCCGCAGGGCGTATCGAAGGGTCGAAATCGGCGGTTAATTTTGACGACCACTGAACTGCGCAGGTTCTGACATACAATTTGGGGGAGTTCGTCTATCCCCGCAATAGAGGCGTTACAATGAATAAAATCTTCTACCGGCTGGTGTCCGGTTTTTTTCTGGCGTTAATTGCCGACGGCTTGTCGAAATATTGGGCAAACACAGTACTGTTACCTTTCCAGCCGCACCCGATTTTCGGTTCGTTTTTTCGGTTGACGTTGGGATACAATAGCGGTGTCGCTTTCAGTATGTTTGATGAAAGCGGCAAATTACCCACAATTTTAACCGGTGCCATTATTCTGGGCGGCATAACTTGGGCGATATATGCGGTGCGGCGCGGGGAAATTTCTGCGCCGGCAGCCTTTCCGGTCGGATTGATTGCCGGTGGTGCGTTGGGGAATTTCATTGACCGCTTGCCGGACGGACACGTCACCGACTTTCTCGATTTCGGTTTGGGGACGTGGCGGTTTGCCACCTTCAATTTGGCGGATACGGCAATTGTGCTGGGCACCATCACCTTTATGCTGCTGATGCTTTTTGAAAAGAACACGCCGACACCAACCGATGAGGTATCTCACGATTGATGCCGGTGTGTTTCCGGCAACTTCACCCCAAGTAGCCCGCAGAGCGTATCGAAGGGTGAAAACTGCGTAAGTTTCGGTATTACGCTTCAACGCGATAGTTGCGCATCAGCCCCATATCTTCGTGTTCCAAATTGTGGCAGTGGTACAGGTACAAACCGGTGAAATCCTCAAACTTCATCAACAGTTTCACCCGTTCGCCGGGCATAAGCAGTACCACATCTTTCCAACCTTCATCCACAAACCCATCGCTCACCGATTCCCACGCCGAGCGGTATTGTGATGCCACTTGCCGTTCAACCACCTGAAATTGCAGCCCGTGCACGTGCATCGGGTGCGCCATGCCGCCGCCCATCATCCCCATACCGCCGCTGGTATTTACAAATTCCCACATTTCCAGCGTGTCCAATTTCACCACTTCGTTGGGCGCGGTGGCGGTCATTTCAAATGTGCGCCCGTTGAGCAGCCACTGCATCCGCGCCATGGCAATTTCAAACCGGCGCGGATTGTCGCTGTTAACGGCATCTTCCGCCCGGTAGCGGGGAATGGGGGTTAGCGTTTCCGGCAGCACCGGCGATTCGGCGGCTTCTTTTTCCACCCGCACTTTCAGCACGGAAAATTCCGCACCGTTGGGCACACCGCTGCCGTTGCCGGGGGTTGCCCCGAAAAAGGGCAGGCTTTTCAGGGTCAGTTCGCTGCCCAATTCCCATTGGCTGAAATCCACCCATAACTCAATCCGTTCGGCGGGGGCAAGGGTGACATAATTGCGCCGGACGGGTTTTTCCAGCAGCCCGCCATCGGTGCCGATAACGGTCAGCGGGGTGCCGTCTGCCCAGCCCAGTTTGTAAATTCTGGAATTTGAGCCGTTCAAAAAGCGCAGGCGATAGGCGCGCCGTTCCACCGAAAGTTCCATTTCCGGCTTGCCGTTTACCAGCAAGCGGTTGCCCAAAAAGCCCATCATTTGGTCCATCATACCGTTGGGCAGGTACACCAGTTGATTGTTGTTGTCTACCACTCTATCTTGCAGCACCAGCGGAATATCATATTCGCCGGACGGCAAACCGAGCGCGGCTTCTTCATCATCGGAAACGATGAACAGCCCCGCCATACCGCCGTATACCTGCGGTCCGGTGCGTCCGTGCGGATGCGGGTGATACCAGTACATACCGGCGCGGTTGAGAATATCAAATTCATAGGTGTATGATTCTCCGGAGCCGACGGCAAAGCGCGGATGACCGTCCATATCATCGGGGATGTGGAAGCCGTGCCAGTGAACGATGGATTCTTCGGGTAGTTCGTTGGTGAAGTTAATGCGGATGCGCTGACCTTTTTTCACGCGGAAAGTCGGTCCCAGATACGAATCGCCCACCGGTTGCAGGCTGGCGGGGTCGCCGCCGAGCGGTTTACCCCGAAATGCCCACACATCGGTTTGTTTGCCGGGAAAGATGGGAACGCTGGTGGGGGTGGCGCGCAGCGAATATTCCGCATCGAGTGCGCGTTTGACGGCGGCTGCGGTCGGGGTGGCGGTGGCTGCCGAAACGCTGCCGCCGGTGGCGGTCGCGGCGATGCCGGTCGCCGTGGTTGCCGTTTCGGTGTTGCACGCGCTGAGCAGTGCGCCCGCGCCGCCGGTTGCCAGCAGGGTTGCCCCCAAACCAGACCAGCGTAAAAATTTTCTTCGAGAGAGATTAGATTGTGTCATTAAAAGTTCCTTTGGTTTTGAATGTTTTGTGTGTATTTATTCACTTACCTTACGCAGTTGAGGATTTGACAAAGTCAAAATTATGGCATTATTGGAGAAAATTCCAAATTTCAG
>CAYPNZ010000459.1:0-2718 GCA_964411845.1 uncultured Anaerolineaceae bacterium | reverse complement strand
TGGTGACACACTCGACATACACCGCTGTTATCCAACCGAAGCAGATTGCTATCGCGTCCGTCGCTCATCGTTGCCGAAGTACCGTGGGGCAGATGACAAGTCATACAAGCAACCAAATCGCCTTTCCCGCTGGCTGCCAACGGCAGGTGATATCCGTTATAACCTTCCGTTTCCGGGTTGACGTTACTTCCATCGCTGTAATTCATGCCCACTCGGTGGGTATATCCACCCGAGGCAATCATTGCCATATCGCTTCCGGAACCGGCAGTGGTTACATTATAACTGCTATGGCACGCGACACACAGGCTGTCAATATCTGCACCCCAATTCTCGGTATCATAATCTTTTGCCAACCCTTCATCCACCCGTGCCACCGATACCGTATGTCCGTTAATTCGTTCTCGAATCATCCGGTAATTTGCCGACCCGTGCGGGTCGTGGCAACTGATGCAGTTCATTGTTTGCGTTAAAGATGCCAGTTCGCCGCGGGTCACACCGTTTCCCCACGCTAAAACACTGCCGGTTGCCACACCATGCGATGATGACACCGGTTTGCCCATATAGTTTACAAAACCACCACCCAACAAAGGCGCACCATCGGGTGTATTCATTACTCCTTCATTATATTGATGTGCATCGCCACCGGTTATATAAATACCATCCGCCACATTTGTATTTGCTCCCAAACCGGTACCGTGACACGAAAGACATAACGTGGTTGTATCTTGCATTAACAATGATTGTGTACCGGTTGCCGAATTCGCGCGATGACAAAACGCACAATCGGCAGAACCGGCATTAATGCCATTGTGCGGACCACCGTTGGCAAATACCGTCGAAGCGGAGAAAGAAACAAACATCAATGCAACCAGCAAAGACACAAAAAACTTCGCTCGGTGTTTTTCGTTTGCCATATTTCACGTCACCTTAATGCTGCGGTTTGTCTACACTTTACATTCTCAGTGTACCACTATGCAGTCATCAAGTGGGCAAACGTTACGTTAAATCATCGCAAATATTTCGTGATATTTTGCGCTATAAAATGTTGAAGTTGCGGAGATATTAAATAGCCCGAACGGGAGCGGTCGCATTCTCCCGTTCGGGCGGCGAAAGGAGAAATGCCCGGTTAATGAAGATTTTTTACCACGACAACATTTTTGAAAATCAGTCGCCGCAATCTCTTGCCCAGCCTGTCCGATTTAATGGCGGAACGTGTGAACGGTAATGCAATCAAACTAACCCAAGTTACGCCATCCCGACCATGAATGGTGATGGTGCGTGTTTCGCCCGGATACTGCCGAGGGTCGGAAACCACTAAAATTTCGTATTGACAGGTGCATTTGGCTGTTCCGTGGTACGGGCAATCACATTGGGCGTTTTCTCGTGCGGATTTCAAATCGAAACTAACCGCAAATTGAAGATGCGCTTCCGTCAGCAAAGTTTCCAATTGTGTTCTAACCTGCCGACTATCTTGTTTTAATTCAACCGTATATGTCCCCATAAAATTTGCACCTGCTGTGTTACAAAAAAGTATACCAAAACCCGTGTTAACAAGTGAGCGCCATTTGACGCAATTGAATACAGGCAATGTTGCCTGTTTTTTGTATCGCTCGCCACAAGACAATATCCCCGAATATCAGGACAATTGACGCAAGTGTAACCAAGCCATATTGCGCTGTTGCCGCCTCTGCGAAACGTGTATTCTATGGATAGGTAAAATCACATCCAAGGAGAATCCTATGGCTACACAATTGAAGCCAAAACTCAACAAACAACCTTCCGGTAAATTTTGGAAAACGATAGATGAACGATTGGGGCTGGGCGGCATATCATATCCGGTTCCCGAGCATGCCAACACATTGCCGTATGTATTGGGCGGCATAACCTTATTCGGATTCGTCATTCTGGTCATCACAGGGGTGCTGATGGCACAATTTTACAATCCCACCCCGGCGAATGCACACAACAGTGTCATTTACATCATTACCCAAGCGCCTTTCGGAGATTTTATCCGCAGTGTCCACTTTTGGACGGCAAATTTGGTTTTCATCACCATTCTTTTGCATATGATACGAATTTTCATTACCGGCAGTTATAAACGCCCGCGCGAAGCCAACTGGTTGGTCGGTTTGGGTTTGCTGGGGGTAACGATGGGTTTTATTTTCACCGGTACGGTGTTGAAATGGGACCAAGAAGCAGTTGAAGCACTGGCACACAATCAAGAAATCGGAGAACTGCTGGGGTTGTGGGGCGTATGGTTCACCCAACAATTTACGGTTAGTGTGCCCATTTTAACCCGTTTGTACATCGGACACCTAACTTTGCTGCCGGCGGTGTTCGTTCTGTTAATTATCACCCACGTTTATTTGATAAAACAACTGGGTATCTCTCCCAAAGCCACCGCAAATGCAACATCGGGACCCCCGACCAAAAATCAGGGTAACGCCCGTTTCTCGGAGCACATTCAACGGATGATTGGGTACGGTTTGCTGCTGTTTGTTGTTGCCGGCGGCTTGGCGCTGTTATTCCCGGCGGTGCTGGGGCAAGCGGGTGTTCCCGGCGAAGAAGTGACCAAGCCGCTTTGGATGTTCCTTCCCTTTTACCCAATGGAAGATTTATTCGGCATTCGGGGGTTACTGGGTGGAAGCGCGCTTGTCTTCATCTTACTGGCACTGGTTCCCTTTGTTGACCGCAGCGAATGGCTTTCGCCGCGCAAAC
>CAYPNZ010000458.1:0-2749 GCA_964411845.1 uncultured Anaerolineaceae bacterium | reverse complement strand
ATGTAGTCTACTTCGCGGCGCACGATGTCTTTCGGCAGGCGGAATTCGGGGATGCCGTATACCAGCACGCCGCCCGGCTCGTGCAAAGCCTCGAAAATGGTGACTTTGTGTCCCATTTGCGCCAAGTCGGCGGCGGCGGTCAACCCCGCCGGTCCGGAACCGACAATCGCCACGGTTTTGCCCGTTGCCGGCGGCAGCTCGGGGATGGGGGCGGGACCCTGTGCGGCTTCCCAATCCGCCACAAAGCGTTCCAACCGCCCGATGCTGACCGACTCAAATTTGTTTGCCAGAATGCACACGCCTTCGCACTGGTCTTCTTGCGGGCACACTCGACCGGTAACGGCGGGCAACGCATTGGTTTCTTTAATTTTGTTGATGGCGCCCTGAAAATCGCCCTCGGCAATCAGAGCGATGAAGCCTTTTACATCAATGTTCACCGGGCAGCCGTGGATGCAGGTTGGTTTGGGGCACTGCAAACAGCGCTGGGCTTCGTTGATGGCATCTTGCTCGGTGTAACCTTTGGGCACTTCATTGAAATTATGAATGCGCACCATCGGGTCTTGTTCGGGCATCGGCGTTTTGGTCGGAATCAGTTTTCGTTTTTTAGGTTTCGGTCTCGGTTTTACGGTAGCCATTTTCGTCCTCTTTTTACGCGCTCATCTCAGCGAGTTGTTTATCCAGCCGGCAGTGTTCTTCCTCATAGCGAATGACGGCTTCGCGTTCCTGCTGTTTGTAGAAGGTCATCCGTGCCATTACCTTTTCCCAGTTGACGATATGCCCGTCGAATTCCGGTCCGTCAACGCAGGCAAATTTGGCTTGATGCCCTTTCATCGCCACGCGACAGCCGCCGCACATACCGGTGCCGTCGACCATAATGGTGTTCAGGCTGACGATGGTCGGCACTTCAAACGGTTCGGTGGTCAGCGAGACAAATTTCATCATAATGGTGGGACCAATCGCCCAAATTTTGGCGATATTTTCGGCGTCCCCTTCCAAGATTTCTTTCAGCGGTTCGGTAACCAGTGCCTTGCGTCCATACGAGCCGTCATCGGTGCAGACAATCACCTCGTCGGAATATTCGCGCATCCGGTCTTCCCAGAAAATCAAATCTTTGGTGCGCGCGCCCATAATGGTAATGACGCGATTGCCCGCTTCTTTCAATGCGCGGGTGATGGGGAACATCGGCGCAACGCCTACCCCGCCGGCAACACAAACGACCGTGCCGTAATTGTCGATTTCACTGGGATGCCCCAACGGACCCATCACCGTGGGCAGCGTGTCGCCCACTTCTTTTTCGCCCAGCTCAAACGTGGATGCGCCCACTTCCTGAAAAATGATGGTGACGGTGCCGGCTTCGCGGTCAAAATCGGCAATGGTCAGCGGAATGCGCTCGCCGTGCTCGTTGACACGGATAATCAAAAACTGTCCGGCTTTGGCGTTTCGCACCACATGCGGCGCTTTTAAGACCATCAGTTTCACATTTTCACTTAAAATTTCTTTCCTTAAAATCGGATATTCCATAAAACCCGGCTCCTATGCCTGCTAATGTGTTGATATATCTGTGTGGCACCAAAATACACTGCCCTGCCGAGGAAAATTGCCAACCGGCAAACCGAGTATGGGGACTCGTGGCAGGGTTTTGTATCTACATCTATTATAAGGGAAGGATGCGTATGCTAGAAGTGATGAATGTCACCACTTTGGATGACAAACATCATTAAATATCAATAGGTTTGTAATCGTAACGATAGGAAATTCCAATGGCTTACCCCGCCGAATTTACGCCATTTGCGAACCGACCTGCGCCAACTGCGCCCGCAGCGATTGCACATTTTCGGCGACACTTGCCCGCGCGTTAAAAATTGCCGAGCCCGCCACCAGCACCGATGCGCCCGCTTCGGCGGCGGCGCGGACGGTTTGCGGGTTGATGCCGCCATCCACCGAAATTTCGGCGCGGCTGCGGATGGCGGTCAACATTTGGCGCAGACGGGCAATCTTCCGGGTGCTGCCGGGAATGTACGATTGCCCGCCAAACCCCGGATTCACCGACATCACCAACACCTGTTCAACATACGGCAGAATTTCTTCCAACGCCGACAGCGGCGTTGCCGGGTTGAGTGTTACGCCCGCTTTCACACCCAAATCGTGAATCTGTTGGATGGTTCGGTGCAAATGGGGGCAGGTCTCCACGTGCACGATAATGTGGTCTGCGCCTGCCTCGGCGAATGCGGGAATATACCGCTCCGGCTGTTCAATCATCAAATGCACATCCAGCGGCAATTGAGTCAGCGGGCGGATGGCGCGCACAACCGGCGGACCAATCGTCAAATTGGGCACAAAATGCCCGTCCATCACATCCACGTGAATCCAATCCACCCCGGCGGCTTCCGCCTCGGCAATCTGTTCCCCCAACCGTGAAAAATCCGCCGACAAAATTGACGGCGCAATTTTAAATGCCATAACTCACCTCGGTTTAATATTTGCGGCTGTTTGTCCACAAATTAAAATAGCACGGATTTCACGCATATATTGTAATGCCTGTGGCGCACATTTGAAAAACCGCGCACCAATCTGGAAAAAACGGGCGTGGCGTGTATAATGGTTTCAAACTCACCTGAAAAAAGGTTGCTTTTTCACCACAGAGGCACAGAGAAGCAGAGAAATTCATATTTTTGAGTTTGGAAGGCAAATTTGCTGACAAAATCGCAGATACCGGCACATAGGTGGTTCTCAAACTTTATTTTTCTCT
>CAYPNZ010000457.1:0-2759 GCA_964411845.1 uncultured Anaerolineaceae bacterium | reverse complement strand
ACCGAACATCACCAAACGGTATCACGGTTAGGGCAAAAAGCCGGATGTTCGCAGCGAACTAAATGAAACTTTTAAAAAAATCCGAAATGACTCTACTGAAAAAAGGGGGTTCAAATTAAACCACAGAGTAACAGAGGCACAGAGAAAAATAAAGTTTGAGAGCCACCTATGTGGCAGTATCTACGATTTTGTCAGCAAATTTGATGCCAAACTCAAAAATATGAATTTCTCTGCTTCTCTGCGCCTCTGTGGTGAAAAATCGACCTTTTTTCAGGCGAGTCATTATACCTTTTTTTGGCGTTTTGCCATATCGGATATATAAATATAGAGCAACTTGCACCGAAAGGAGAACATCGTGGCTTGGTATTTGTACATTGCGGTTATTGCCGCCGGTTTTGCCGCCGGCTTCATCAATACATTAGCCGGCAGCGGCTCGCTGATAACGCTGCCGGTGTTGATTTTTTTGGGATTGCCGCCGAATGTCGCCAACGGAACCAACCGGGTGGCAATTTTGATTCAAAATATCGTCACCACCGATAGTTTTCGCCGCCAAAAAGTGCTCGATTGGCGCGGGGGGCTGCAACTTGCCGCGCCGGCGATTGTCGGTTCGCTCATCGGGGCGCAAATTGCCGTCAATTTGGATGAGGAAATGATGCGCCGCGCCATCGGGGTGCTGATGATTGTGATGCTGGTGGTGATTCTCGTTAACCCGAAACGCTGGCTGCACGGCAAAAGTCCGGTGCTGGTCGGCAATATCAACTGGAAACAGGCGCTCATCTTTTTCGGCATTGGCATTTACGGCGGCTTCATTCAAGCCGGGGTGGGAATTTTTTTGCTGGCGGGGTTGGTGCTCGGCGCGGGGTATGATTTGGTGCGCGCCAACGCCGTCAAAGTGCTGATTGTGCTGGTGTTCACTATTTTTGCGCTGGGCGTTTTTATTTTCAACGGGCAGGTTGTGTGGGGTGTCGGGTTGCTGCTGGCGGTGGGCAATGCCAGCGGCGGTTGGGTCGCTTCGCGGATGGCGGTTGAGCGCGGCGCGGAATTTGTGCGCTGGCTGCTCATCGCGGTGATTGTGGTGTCGGCGGCAAAATTGCTCGGCGCCTTCGATTGGCTGGGACAATTATTTTAGCAGCATCAACACGCCCGGCAGCACCAACAGCGCATCCACTGCGAAACGGCTGACACTTGCCCGCGCCAGCCAGCCCACCGAGAAAAATCCCAACGCCGCCAAAATCAGCGCGGGGACAGCCAATGCCCACGCCCCCACCGCCACCGACAACAGCACGCTTGCCAGCGCCATCAGTGCGGCAATTTTCGCCGCGGTCGTTTCGCCGAATTGCGGTGCCAGCCCGCACACCCCCGCCGCACGGTCTTCCGCCACATCGGGCACATCGCACAACACCGCCGCCGCATAAATCAGCAGGAAAATCGCCCCGACGCCACCGGCAATCGCTCCGTTGAACCGCAACGCATCAAACGGCAGCGCCACTGCCGCCAGTGTCCACGCCGCCGCCGTGAGCAAATTTTTCGGGATGAGCCGTTTCAGCGGGATGTACAAAAATCCCAACGCGCCCAAAAGCAATACCGACAGCAGCAACTGCCGGTGAAAGAGAATTGCCGCCAGCAACGCCACACCGGACAGGGCAAAATGCGCGTGCCGCCATCCCCAGCGATACCCGCCCGGCGGCGCATCGAGCAGCCCGTCCCACGCATACGCCGCACAGATACCCGCCATACACGCCGTCAATCCCCAAAAATTAAGCGATATTTGCCACGATTGCGCCAGCGCAACCGCCAAACTCCAACCCATTGCCGGTAAAATCAGCGGGTGGAAAAAATTTCGGACGCGGATAACGGTAGTGCTATTGAAAATCGTCTCCAATCACCTGCGAAAACCAATGCTGCAAATCACGCATCGCCGCGGAATTCATTTTATGTCCGGTGGGATATTCGCCGTATGTGACATTTGCCCCCAAACGGGCGAACCAATCGCGCGTTTCTCGCGCCGCCACCGGCGGCACCATTTCATCTTGCGTGCCGTGGGCGATGAAAACCGGCAGCCCCGCCAGTGAATCAACGGGCGGCAACACCGGCGGCAAAGCCACCGCCGCCCCCGCCAGCGATGCCACGCCGCACATTAAACGGGGATGCGTCATTGCCAGCGCGTTGCTCACCATCGCCCCTTGACTGAAGCCCGCCAACACCACCTGTCCGGGGTCAATCGGGTACAATTCCGGCATCGCCTGCACAAAACGGCGCAACGCCGCTACGGCTTCCGCCAGCGATTCGGGGTCGGCGGTGCGGTGGTACGGGTTGTAATCGAACCAAAAATAGCCGCTGTAATGCGGCAATTTGCGCGGGGCACGCGGGGTAACAATTGCCGCACCGGCAGGCACTAACCGCGCGAAAATCCACATTGCCGTTTCATCGCCCGCCCAGCCGTGCGACAGTACCACCAGCGGCACGCGCCGAGTGGTTGCGGCATTTTCCGGCAAGCGGATATAGTGAATCAAACCGCTCACTTCGGTGGCAATCGAATCGGGACCCGCCCACTCTGCCGCGCGGACGGAAATCGGCAGTTTGGGTTGTGTATTTTCTGTCATTCTTTCGCCGCCAACGGTACAATTTCCACATCGCCCAGCGCGCGCATCAAATCGGCGGCACGCATAATAATGGCGACATTCCGCTCGCCGGAACCCATCGAAATTTCATCTTGCGCCGGCACGCTTTCATCCACCAAAATTCGCAGGGGCGTTTTC
>CAYPNZ010000456.1:0-2767 GCA_964411845.1 uncultured Anaerolineaceae bacterium | reverse complement strand
ATCAGTTATTTGGAAGAACAGCGGCGCAGCAACGCCAAAAACATCGCCGAATTGAGCGCGGAAACATCCGACCTGTTCAAACAAGCCAAGTTGCACCAATCGAAAGTGGAATTGTTAGAGCAGCAAATTCCGCAATTCGGACAATTCCAGCAGGAACTGGCAAAAGTGAAAGAGAGTGTGCGCACCCAGTTAGAGCAAATTCAATACCAGCAGGCACAGGTTGCCCGTTCGGTGAAAACGTGGGAAGACCTGTCCGAATCAATGCGCCGCCGGCTGGACGAATTTGAAAACCGTATGGAACGCTACGCCGAACACTACCAGCGCAACCAAAAAGCGTTAGAGGCGTTACAAAGTTTCCAAGAGCAATTGCAGCGTGCTCAGCACGAATTTATGGAGTTGCAGCGACTGAATGCCGACCGCCAAAAAGCGCAGGTGGAAAACTGGCAATCGGTGCAGGAACAGGAACTGCGCAAGCATTCAATGGAAGCCGAGCGTCAATTGGGTGAGATGCAGCGCAAAATTGATGCGTTCAATGCCGCGCTGCAATCGGTGGCGGATGAAATCCCCCCGATACAGAAGAATATCACCCTGCTGCTGAAAATCATCGAAGAGGATGTGATGACCCGGGCAATCGCGGCGCGCGATTGGCAGGTACGTTTTGAAGAACTGGCAACGGCTGAAGATTAGCGGAAAGGATTGACCATGCACGTTATCGGCACTGCCGGTCACGTTGACCACGGCAAATCAACACTGGTGCGGGCAATGTCGGGCATTGACCCCGACCGGCTGCGCGAAGAGAAAGAACGCGGCATGACCATTGATTTGGGTTTCGCTTGGGTTACCCTGCCCACCGGCGAAGCGGTGGGTATTGTGGATGTGCCCGGTCACGCCGATTTCATCAAAAATATGCTGGCGGGCGTTGGCAGTGTAGATGCCGCGCTGCTGGTAGTTGCCGCCGATGAAGGCGTGATGCCCCAAACCCGCGAACACTTGAACATTCTCGACCTGCTGGACGTTTCGACGGGCGTGGTGGCGATTACCAAAGCCGACATGGCGGAGAGCGACGATTGGCTGGAGTTGGTGCAGGCGGATGTGGCGGAAACGCTGGTCGGCACGGCGCTGGAAAACGCCCCGGTCATCCCCGTTTCGGCGGTTACCGGGCAGGGGGTGGATGAACTGCTCGCCACCCTCGGCGATATTTTGAAAAAAACGCCCCCGCGCGCCGACAAAGGTCGCCCGCGATTGTTCATTGACCGCGTGTTCACCATCAGCGGTTTTGGCACGGTGGTTACCGGCACGCTCATTGACGGCACATTTTCGGTGGGGCAGGAAGTTGAAATTCAACCCGCGGGGCTGAAAGCCCGCATTCGCGGCTTGCAATCGCACAAAAAAGCGGTGGAAATTGTGGGACCGGGCAACCGGGTGGCAATCAACCTGTCCGGCATCAACAAAACCGACCTTTCCCGCGGCGATGTGGTTACCACCCCCGGCTGGCTCGAATCGGCACAACTGATTGACACCCGCTTGCGCTGTTTGCCCGAATCGCCGCACCCGCTCAAACACAATCAGTTGGTAGATGTTTTTGTCGGCGCGATGGAAGTTTCGGCACACTTGCGGCTGCTCAACGACCGCGAAATTCTGCCCGGCGAAACGGGATGGGTGCAACTGCGGCTGGCGCGGCGCATTCCCACCGTGCGCGGCGACCATTTCATCATCCGCCAACCGTCGCCCAGCATCACCATTGGCGGCGGGGTGGTGGTTGACCCGCTGCCGCTGCGCCGTCACCGCCGGTTCCGCCCGCAAATTATCGCGCGGCTGGAATCTTTGGCGCACGGCACACCGGAAGATTTATTGCTCGGCGAAATTGACCGGCTCGGTGTGACGCAGGTTCGGCAATTGGCGAACCAAAGCGCCCTTTCCGCCGAATCTTTTGCGGCAACCCTACACACACTGTTCACCCGCGGCGATGTTTTCACCGTGCCGCGCGGCGATACCCCGCCGGCAATTTCCAACCCCGGGGCATCGAAAGTGGTTGTCTCATCGGCAGCGGGTTGGGGGAATATTGTGGCGCAAATTCAGCGTTTTCTGTCGGCATACCATACCGCCAACCCCCTGCGGCGCGGGATGCCCCGCGGCGAATTGATGAGCCGTCTCAAACTGGAAACCGGCATTTTCAACAAAGTGATAGACTTTGCCCGGCAGGAAAACATCATCGGCGCGAATGAATCCGCCGTGTGGCTGGCGGAACATTCGCCGCAATTTTCGCCCCATCAGCAGCAACTGATGGCAGCGCTATTGAAAAAATTTGCCGCCAACCCGATGGCAACCCCGTCATACAAAGAAAGCCTGAAATCGCTCGGCGGGGATGAAGAATTGTTGAACGCCATGCTGGAAGGCGAAAAACTGATGCGGTTGTCGGCGGATGTGCTGATTTTACCGCAGACATTTGCCGATTTTGTGGCATGGCTGCGTAATTTTGTGGCGAAAAACGGCAGCGTTACTGTGGCGCAGGTACGCGATGCGTTCAGCACCAGCCGCAAATATGCGCTGGCACTGCTGGAATACTGCGACTCACAGGGCATTACCCGCCGCGAAGGGGATGAGCGCGTGCTGCGGTGAGGCGTATTGCGTATTGCGTAAAACGTAAAACGTGAAACGTGATGCGTGAAAACGTGAAGCGTGATTTGACAAAAAAGCAAAGGATATTCAGCATTTCACGAATCACGAATCACGAATCACGAATCACGAATCACGAATCACGAATCAC
>CAYPNZ010000455.1:0-2780 GCA_964411845.1 uncultured Anaerolineaceae bacterium | reverse complement strand
CCGCTGCCCAACAGCAATTGCGTGCGAATGGTGGCGTTTGAAAAACTGATTTGTTTGAAGAATTTCCTTATCCGTGTTAACACCTAACTTACTCCGTCATTCCGAATTACCCGTCACGTCATCCGTTTCATCGGTGGCAACCGGATCCATTTCCACCAGCCAATCAACATCGCGCCCCAGCCGAATAACCACTTCCGAGGCGTTGAGTTTTTCGCCCAACTCTGCCACGGCGGCTCTCATTACATCTTCTACCTCTGCCGTTGACCAAATGGCAGAGGTGGCTTCGCTGACAACTTGGTCTCGCCACGCGCTGCGCTGTGTGGTTTCAAACAGGCGCAGGTTTTCAATTTTCTGCGATAGTTGCTGTGAAACCGCCCGTAAAATAATTTCCGCATCGGCGGGGTTTTGCCCGTCATCCAATGTCATCGAAAGTGAGCCGATATGTTGCTCTTGTACCACCAACGGCACGGAAATTGTCGGGGTGGTACTGCCATTTTCCACCCGTTCTTTCAATGGCATAATACCCGACAAATTGTAGGTAAAACCAATACCTTGTTGATAGCGTTCTGCCAGCGTCTCTGTCCACGCTTCACGGGTTTGACGGCGCAATGCTCTTTCTGCACGCTGCTGTGCCTCTTGCGCCGCCGCCCACTGACGTGCGCCGTCAATAGATAGCGCCAACTGGGTTGCCATCGCCTCGAACACGGTAAGGTTCTTTTGGGTGAAGGTGTACGGTTCGGTTGCCTGCATATCCAACACGCCGATAACCCGTCCTTCGACAACAAGCGGTACCGCCAATTCCGACCGGGTGGCAGGCAACAGCGGGTTCGGCTTGTGGATGTCGCTCAATTCGGTGTCGGACACAACAATTGATTGCCCTGTTTGAGCCACTTGCCCCACAATTGACCCTTCGCCCACCGGCAGGTGGTGCTGCCGCGCCAGCAATTGCTCGCCAACTTTGCCTGTGCCGTGCCGCAATACCACATTTTGCCCCAAGTCGTCTATATAATATACCTGCACATAATACAGGTTAAATTGTTGGCGAATGAATTCGGTAATGGTGGGCAACAGTTTGTGCTCTTCGCGGATAGCGGTGGCTCGCTGCCCGACTTCCATAGACAGGGTGAGCTCGGCGGTACGGGCAGCCACTTGTTCTTCCAGCGAACCAATCAACTCGCGCAATTGGGCGGTCATATTGTTAAACACCTTTGCCAACCGGGCAATTTCATCGCGACCTTCTACCGGCGCCAGCACGTCCAGCCGACCTTCGGCAACTTGCTGTGCCACGTTTGTCAACCGGATGATGGGGTTGGTGAGCACTTGCCCCAACCATACCGATGCTACCAATGCCCCCAACCCGACTGCCACTGCCAAAGCCAGCGAGCGACGACGCTGCCCGGTAATGGGTTGCAAAAAGATTTCTCTCGGCTGGAAAAATGCCACCAACCACGGGCGAGTTCTCATATGTACAACGGCTATTTGGTCAACTTTGTTGCCGGTAGCAATGTCATTTCCGGTGAAAATCGGTTCCGAAAATGAATTATTCAAATTGGTTTCCAGCTCGGGCAAGTTTACTGCCAAATCTTCGGCGGAACCGGCGGGCAACCGGTGAGCCGCCTGCATCTGCGCCAGCCAGTTGGCATTGGTGGGCGGAACCAATAGCTTGTAATTCAACTGGGCGGCAACATCCGGTTTTCCTATTCCCAAATGAAGATTGTTTTCATTAAACAGTACCGCAAATGAACCGCGACCGGCTTTATTGATACTTTTTGCGACTAAATCCTGTAAGATTCCTGCATCATATTTTATTCGTAACACACCAACAATCTTGTTGTTTGTACCAAAAATCGGGGCGCTTATGTAAAATACCGGCGTCGCACCATCCCCAAACCGAATCGGCGAAATATACGGACGGCGTCTTATCAGTGGCACCTGAAAATAGTCTGTCCGTGATTCATCAATGCCGAAATAGGCTTTATTGGTATCGGAAACATTTAACCCCGAACTGTTGAGCAAGCCATAGGATAAAATGTGACGGGGGTCTTTTTGTTGCAAACTGAGCAAAATGTCAATCGGGTTGCCAAAACTGGGTCGAAAATAATTGTGGTCAAGCAACGCCACAAAATCGGGTAACCGGGTTTCGGTGCGTATAGCATCCAAATTGGTGAAGAAGAAGGTGTCAAGCCGGTCGGTGGTATCGGATGCGGCGGTGAGCAGCGACTGGTTCGCCGAGTCGGTCAATGCGGTGCGCACACCGCGGTCGGTAAAAATACCGAGTATCGCCACAGCCAGCAACAATACCGGCACAAACGTTAAAATCAATTTTGCCCGCAACGATACCCGTCGGAACAATTGAACGTCAATATATGCGCCGATGGCGAATGCGGCAACAGCCACCAAAATCAACCACACGGTTTGGGTCATCTCAATCCTCCGCCTTCACCGACAATTGCACGCTGGTTTGGGGGGCTTGCAAACTGCGTCCCACTTCTTTTACGGCAATGCGCAATGCTTCTTCTATGGATTGTGCCGCCTGTATTTTTTCGTTGATGGTGTTGATGCGGGCTTCGCGGGCGGCGCGGCGCTGGGTTTCGTCCAGCAACCGCAGCGAATCCGCCACCTGAGCAAACTCTGCGGCAACGGCGCGCAACAGCGCAATTTCTTCCGGCTGCCAATCACGATGTTCCCCCGGTTTTTCCTGCACGCCGAGCACCCCCGTTACTTCGTCGCGCCACAGCAGTGGCAGTATCACTTCGGCGGTGGGGGTATTTTCCGTTGGC
>CAYPNZ010000454.1:0-2797 GCA_964411845.1 uncultured Anaerolineaceae bacterium | reverse complement strand
GGAACCGGTATAAACCTGCCGCATACCGGTCAGCGCTTCCACCAGTTCCGTTTGCCCGTTGCCCTGCACTCCGGCAATGCCCAACACTTCGCCCGCACGCAGGGTGAAAGAAATTTCATTGACGGTGATATTCTCACGGTCGTCTTTTACCACCAAATCGCGCACCGAAAGTACCGGTTCCGCCGGTGCCGCTTCATCTTTTTGCACGGTCAGTTCCACCGCGCGCCCAACCATCAGTTCCGCCAACGATTGTTCGGTGGATTCTTCAGGTTTTACCGTACCGACGGTTTTGCCGCGCCGCAATACGGTAATGCGGTCGGCAACCGCCAGTACTTCTTTCAGTTTGTGGGTGATGAAAATGATGGAAATCCCTTTATCAACCAGCGATTGCAAAATCTCGAACAGGTCTTCCACTTCTTGCGGGGTTAACACTGCCGTGGGTTCATCAAGGATGAGAATATCGGCATTGCGGTAAAGTACTTTAATAATTTCGACACGCTGTTGCACACCGACGGGTAAATCTTTGATGTACGCATTGGGGTCAACATCCAACCCGTGCCGGGTGGAAATTTCTCTGATTTGGCGGGCAACGGTGCGTTTGTCGAGAAAAACGCCGTTTTTGACGGTTTCTTGCCCCAGCATCACGTTTTCGGTAACGGTGAGCACCGGCACAAGCATAAAATGCTGGTGCACCATCCCGATACCCTGCGAAATGGCATCGGTGGGACCGTGGATTTCGGCGTGTTTGCCGCGGATGAAAATTTCGCCTTTGGTGGGTTTGTACAACCCGTACAAAATATTCATCAGCGTGGTTTTGCCCGCGCCGTTTTCGCCCAGCAAAGCGTGAATTTCGCCCGGCATCAGCGTTAAATTAACGTTATCATTTGCCAATACGCCCGGAAACTGTTTGGTGATTCCGCGCAATTCAAGAACGGGAATATCCGGCATAAACAACCCTCATTTGCGTGACGGCGTGCGCCATCAAGTAATTTTTTCGCGCACTTTGGCGCTGAGATAATCGAGGCTGGCAACAACAATTGCAATGGCAATCATATTGACGCTTGCCTGTCGATATTTTAACAAATTGATATTTTGGCTGAGCAAAAAGCCGATACCACCGCCACCACCAAACCCGATGATGGTGGACATACGCACGTTAATATCCCACCGGTACAGCGTAAAAGCGATGTACGGCGGCACAATTTGAGGAATTACGGCGTAAATGATGGTTTGCAGTCGGTTCGCGCCCGTGGCGGTAATGGCTTCGATGGGACCGGTGGAAATATTTTCCACCTGTTCGGAATAGAGTTTGCCCAAAGCAACAATTGTGTGCAGCCCCAGCGCCATCACCCCGGCGAAGGGACCAATGCCAACCCAAACGGCAAACGCCACCACCATTACCAGTGGCTCAATTGAGCGGAACGTGTTCATTATAGTACGAAGTGTATAATAGACAAACATACCGGTTGGAATTTCGCGGTCGGGGTCGCTAATCAGGGCGATTACCACAAAAATCACTGCCCCGATGATTGCCGGCACCACAACCACTTGCGATAAACTGCCAAATTCATAAAACCAGTTGAGCGCAGCGGTAATAATGCCGAACAGAATTGCCCCGGCAAGTGCGCCCAGCCCCACACCGAGTATCTTTTTCGTCAACCGCGGCATTTTCGGCAGCGCCGATTCCAACAGTCGGCTCGATAACGGATTCAGCGCGAATAACCCGATTAACGCGCCCAAAGCGGGCAGCCCCAACACGATGGCATCGGAAAAGATGAGCAGGAAGTTTCCGAAAAACGACCAACCGCCCAAACTGTGTTTCAACGTTAACCCGGCTTGACGCCCCAACTGCCCCAACGCCGACAGCAAAATGACCACCACAACCGCCACCACCACCGAAATGAGCCAGCGTTGAATGGTTTTCAAAAATGTTCGGCTACCGGCAGATTGCGCCACCGCCAGCCCCACCAGCGGAACAACCGTCCACAACACGGCTTCTTTCGGCGGCGCACCCCCGGCGCCCACCAGTTGCGCCCCGATTGCCGAAAGTTTTACAAAAACCAAATATCCCAAATATGCCCCGATGGGCATAATAATCATCGAAGCCAAAAATTTTATGACATTGCTGGTAACTTGCAGCATTAAATTGCGGGCTGCCAAAAAACTCAGCGGCACTGCCAACAGTACCCCCAACGTGGTGGCAATAAATGCCAAAAATACCGTTTCGATGATTTTTTCCCACGTTTCTTTTAACGCGGTACTCGGCTTGGGTCCGCCCACCCGCCGATTGACCACGGCGCGCACGGTTTGCACATTTTCCGAAACGCGGTCTGATTTTAAGGTTACTTCTTCCGAAAAATTGCCGTCCGCATCGGTAGTAACGGCATGCGTTGCCAATTTCAACTCAACTTCATCTTTAACGGTAGGCGCAAACGGCACAAAAAAGATGAACACATCTTCCCCCGGTTTGAAACCGGTGCCGGTCACCGTGATTTTATCGCCGGGTTCGGCACAATTGCTGGACAACGAAATGGACGGTTGTCCGGGTTCGGGGGCGGGCACGGACGGCGGTGCCCCCGCACACGGCACCAAAATGGGCGCATCCACCGTCAAACGGTCAATTTCATAACTAATCAAATCGGGATGCGCCAGCCCGCGCAAAATATTGGTCAACTGTTCCTGACGCTTGGCTTCTTGCGGTTTTTCCAAATCAACTTTGGTTACCTGCAACCCGTATGCGTACACAATAACAATTGCTACCACCAGGGCGATTTTCCCCAGTGTTCGGGCGATACTT
>CAYPNZ010000453.1:0-2812 GCA_964411845.1 uncultured Anaerolineaceae bacterium | reverse complement strand
CCCGCAGGGCACAGGCGGGAATGACATTCGATGATTTTTGGGCAAAAATTACCGATTTCACTGCCGGAAAAAATAACTCCAAATTCAGGTTAATACGACAGCGGGATGAAAATTTTGTACACTGTTTTGTACGCATACACCTCATTTAAATAGCCGCCGTCCCAGCCGCCCAGCGCGAAAATATCGCGGTCAACCGCGGCAAGCCCCAAATTGCGCCACTCGCCCACGCGCGGACTGGCAATATCCACCCATTTCGATTCCCCGTGCGCCAGTTTTTCGCCGGTGGCAACCATCGCCGTCCACCCCCCGCCGACGGCATACAGTGTATCGCCGAGCGCAACCAACCCCAGCCCCCCGCGCGGATGGTTGAGTGGCGGCGCAGGTTCCCACGTTTCGGTTTGGGGATTAAAACGGTTGACCGTGTCATATTCCTGCTTGCCGTCAAAACCGCCCGCCACATAAATGCCATCGCCCAGCGCTGCCGCCGCCGCAAAACCGACCGCCGCGGGCAGGGGCGCATCGAGCGTTTGCCACGCATCGGCGGCGGGGGTATAAACCAGTGTTTCGGTGAGATATGTCGTCCCGTTCCACCCGCCGAACAGATACAGTTTATCGCCATATACCGCCGCGGCATACGCGCAGCGCGGCGACGGCAAAGGCGCAGCGGTACGCCACGTGTTTTCTGCGGGGCTGAACACTTCCACCGTGTCGACCGCCTCTGTTTCGCCGGTGCAGCCGCCCGGCACAAAAATTTCATTGCCCAGCGCCAACGCTTGAACATTGGCGACTGCCGTCGGTTTTGCCGCCCCTTCCTGCCACTTTTGGGTGACGGGGTCAAAAATTTCGACCAGCCCGGTTGTGCCGCTCGTCCGTTCGCCGCCGATGAGATACAACTTTCCGTCAAAACCGGCAACGCCCATCCGCGAGCGGGCAGTGGGCATTTGTCCGCGCAATTGCCACTGATTTTCCGGCGGGGCGATAGCGGCATCGGCATTGGCAAGGGGGGCAGCCGGCGCATCCAAAATCGGGTTTCCGGCGGGATGGTTAAACGTGCGCCGCCAATATGGCGTTAGCAGCACCAGTATCGCCACAACAATTGCCAGCGCAAAATATCCCAATTGCCAGCCGGACAGGGTTGGCGACGGTACCGCGGCGGGCGTGCTGCCAACGGGCGCGGTTGCTGCCGCCGAGGCATCGCCTGCACCGGGGGTCATTTCAATAATGCCGATTTGCAGCCCTTTCATGGTGGCTTCGGTGCGTGATTGCACTTCCAGTTTGGCGTAAATTTTTCGCAGATGAACGCGCACGGTATTTTCGCTGATAACCAATTCTCTGCCAATTTCCTGATTGCTCATCCCTTTGGCGACGGCTTCCAGCACTTGCAGTTCACGTTTGCTCAATTTCGATTTGTCTTTTTTGTTATCGTCTGCCATAACTATAATAGTTTTTGGTTGTCAGTTGTCAGTTTTCGGTTTTCAGTTTTCAGTTTTTGGTTTTTGGTTCAAAGTTCAAAGTTACGTTTCACGCATCACGTTTAAGGAGATTATACCATGCTCACCAGAGAATTTCTTGAAAACCAAGAAGAAGAGATTTTAGCCCCGTATGCGATGACGAGCAAAAAAAGCCGGGGACGGGCGGTTCCCGAAGACGAGCATCCATACCGCACGCCGTTTCAGCGCGACCGCGACCGGGTCATCCACACTACGGCGTTTCGGCGGCTGGAATACAAAACGCAAGTTTTCATCATCACCGAAGGCGACTATTACCGCACCCGCTTGACACACACCATCGAAGTGGCGCAAATCGGGCGCACCATTGCCCGCGCGCTGCGCGCCAACGAAGATTTGACCGAAGCCATCTGTTTGGCGCACGATTTGGGGCACGGACCTTTTGGGCACAGCGGCGAAGAGGCATTGCATCGGCTGATGAAAGACCACGGCGGCTTCGACCACAATCATCAGGGTTTACGCATCATTCAACAGTTGGAACAGCGTTACCCCGATTTCAACGGGCTGAATCTGACGTGGGAAGTGCGCGAAGGGATGCTGAAACACGAAAGTGAGTATGATAAAGGCGATGCGTTCGACTTTGAGCCGGAATTGCGCGGCACGCTGGAAGCCCAAATTGTTAATCTTGCCGATGAAATCGCTTACACCACCGCCGATTTGGATGACGGGCTGCGTTCCGGCATGATTACCCCGCCGCAATTGGCACGCGAGGTTGAATTGTGGAATGATATTACCGCCGAGTTGGGCATTGATGACGGGCGGCTCGATTTGAGCGAAATGGACCGTCATCGCATCATCCGGCGGCTGGTGGGGCACGAAGTGACCAGTGTGGTTAACGCCACCACTGCCGCGCTGGCGGAAAACAATATCCGGTCGGTGGATGATGTGCGCCGGATGCCGCATAATTTGGTGGGGCACGATGCGGCATTTGCCCCCAAAAACCGCGCGCTGAAAACCTTTTTGTACAAAAACCTGTATCGCCACTGGCGGGTGATGCGGATGTCGAATAAAGCCCGGCGGCTCATCACCGAACTGTTCAACGCTTTTATTGACGACCCGTCAATGCTGCCGTTTGAAACGCAGGCAAAATTGGCAACGGAAGACCGTTACCGCGTGGTGTGCGATTATATTGCCGGTATGACCGACCGGTACGCCATCAAAGAGCACGAGCGGCTATTCAACCCTAATGCAAGTGTGTGAACGCAAAACGTGAGGCGTGAGGCGTGAAACGTGGTGCGTGAGGCGTGAAATTGCTACTGCCACCAATCTTTCACCGAGCGGGGGTCCATAAAAGTGCCCCGGTC
>CAYPNZ010000452.1:0-2813 GCA_964411845.1 uncultured Anaerolineaceae bacterium | reverse complement strand
AACCCGCCGCCTTCATAGAGCCAGGCATTTTGTTGTTGGGCGTTCAAACCAAAGGGCAGTGATGTGCCGAATGCCATAACATTGCTTTTGCCGACATAGTAGTATGATGCCGTGTGCCCAATGGGTACAGCACCCTGCGATACAACATCGAGCACTTGCAAGCCCGGCGCCAATTCGCCGGCGGTACGCGGTGTAATTTTGAATTTCCCGCCGGTCATTGCGGCAACACGTTCTGCCACGGTAACGGCGCCACCGTAAATGGTGTCTAGCGCTTGGGGCCAGCTGGTTGCCATTTGCCATTCAACGGTAGGCAGCGATGAATCATTCGCCACGGCAGCGGCAGCTTCTTGCCCGTTGCCTGCTGCTGCTGGTGTGGCTGTTGTACCGCCGGTGTTGCAGCCGGTAATGGCAACAGCACCACCAACAAGAGCAGCCTTTGATGCAAGACCTAAAAATTCCCTGCGTTCCATAAAAATCTCCTCTCTTGTGAATATAGTTTTTTGCCTCCTGTTAGGCGTTTCTATTTTAATTTCAAATATTTATATTGTCAAATACTTTTTTGAGCAGATTTTCTCAAACTTTTTTGGGTATTGTATGGCATATTCGTCCCGTCATAGTCCAACCGTTGCCAATTCGTATTGCGATTGACCTTTTTTATGGGTATAATGTTATATGCATTGCACAATGAAAACTAGGATGGGAGGCTTTGTGCACTATTCATTATTGTTAATCGAAACCAATCCCCAAACAACATCGCTGGTGCATACCCTTAACGGCGATGATTATCGCGTGGCGCAAGCGTTTTCCGAAGCCGAAGCGGAAATGTGGCTGGCGGCGAATGTCCCCGATGCGGTGGTGGTGAATCTGTTGCAAGGAGGCAACATTCCCCCCGCCATTCGCAACATTCCCACGGCGAAAGAATTTTCCGTGCCGTGGATTGTGGTTTCCGACACACTCGATGATGTTTCCGACTGCACGGTTTGTTCCCCCGCCGATTTGCCGGCGGTTGTCGGCGAGGCGGTGAAAACCAACGGCTTGCTGCGCGGCGGACCGTTCGCGCTGGATGTGGGCAAGCAATCGCTGTGGGCGCAGGGCGAAGCGCATCATTTAACCCCGAAATTAACAGCGCTGATGCAACTTCTGTTGGAAAATCCGGGACAAATCGTTGACCGCAAAGCGATTATGGCTCACGTGTGGCACACGGATTATATGGGCGATACCCGCACGCTTGATGTGCATATCCGCTGGCTGCGCGAGATTATCGAAGTAAACCCCAGCCGCCCCCAATACCTGCTCACCGTGCGGGGTGCAGGGTATCGCTTGATTGTTTCCACGGCAAAATCAGCGTAATTTACCATAAACCTATGAAAAAACTACTATCCGTTTCGTGCCTGTTCATTGTTTTTTTATTGACGGCTTGCGGCGGCAATGCCGCATCGAGCCGTGTTGCCCCCGTCGCCGTCCCGCGGGCTGCCACCGCCCCGCCCGCCGAAGCCGTCACTCCCACCGCCGATACCGTCATCTTCCCCAATGTTGGACAGCAATCGTACAGCGACCCCAACGGGCGGTTTACCGTTGTTTTTCCGGCAAACTGGCAAACCGTTGCCCAGCCGTCGGGCGGCGTGGTTTTTGTTGACCCCACCGGGCGCGCCGCATTCGGCGTGCAATTCACCCCCACCGACCGCCAACTTTCTCTCGATGCGCTCACCGATGCCGCGGCACAGTTTGCCACTGCCAATTTCGGCAGCGACCCCGCTTTCAAAATCCTTTCTCGTGCAAATGGCATCGTCCAATTTAAAAATAATGACCCGCAACTGGGCACAACCGTCAACCAAATCAAAGCGGCACAGTACGGGCAGATGGTTTATTTCACCCAAATAACCATTGTTGAACCACTGTGGGCGCAAACCGCTCCCGCCCTGCAAGCAATGGCAGATACCCTGCACGTGCTGCAAACCGAACCGCTGCCCACCCCCACCGCCCCCCCCGCGTGGGTGCTGTACACCAGCCCACCGCTCGGCGTGGCGTTTTTGGTTGCCAACAACTGGCAGGTTTCGGAAACGGAAAATGCCGTTATTGCCGATTGGCATTCATCGGGGATGACCTTTACGGTGGCGGTGGAACCGCCGCAAAATGCCGAACAATTTTTGCAGACGCAACTGAATGCGTTGGCAAAAACAGACCCCGATGCCAGCCATTCCGACATCACTGCCGATACCGTCGGCGGAATTGACGGCTACAAAGTGGATTATTTGTATTCTTCGCCGGATAATATTAAAATGGCGGCATCCAGTTTTGCGGGAGAATCCGGCGGAAAATTATATCACGTCAAAATTGTCGCGCCGCAAATTGTCTTTTCCACTGCGCTCGATTGGTTCATCCCCATGCTGGAAAGCCTAAAAATAGTGACAAAGGACAATTAACAAATGACCACACCTATCCCCGCCGATTTTTGGCACGAATTGCGTCGCCGTGTTGCCGGCGATGTGAAAAACGATTTGTACAGCCGCACGCTGTACAGCACCGATGCTTCCAACTATCAGGTGCAGCCGCTGGGGGTATTCTTCCCCCGCCATGCCGATGACATTCAGGCGGCGACGGAAATTGCGGCAAAATATCGCGTGCCGGTGTTGCTGCGCGGCGGCGGCACCAGTCTTGCCGGGCAGGCGGTCAACACCGCATTGGTTATGGACACCAGCCGCCACATGACCCGCGTGCTGGAAGTGAACGCCGAAGAAAAATGGGCGCGGGTGCAACCCGGTTTGGTGCTCGACCATTTGAACGATTTTGTTGCCCCGCACGGGCTAAAATAC
>CAYPNZ010000451.1:0-2814 GCA_964411845.1 uncultured Anaerolineaceae bacterium | reverse complement strand
CCACTGATTGCTGACCGCTGACGGCTAATGGCTGACCGCTACTTTGCAACCTTGCCACCCTGCAACTTTGAACTTTGAACTTGCAACTTTGGACTTAAAACATGAACCCCGAACCCATTCTCGTCACCGGTGGCGCCGGCTATATCGGCAGCCACACCGTGCTGACCCTGCTTGAAGCCGGATACCCGGTGGTTGTGGTGGACAACCTTTCCAACAGCAGCCGCGAATCGCTGCGGCGGGTGGAAGCCATCACCGGCAACCGGATTATCTTTCACCATGCCGATTTGCTCGACCGCGATGCACTGGCTGCCATTTTTACCGAGCATCCCATCGGCGCGGTCATCCATTTTGCCGGACTGAAAGCCGTCGGCGAAAGCGTGTCCGTCCCGCTGAAATACTATCACAACAACATCACCGGCACACTGATATTGCTGGAAACGATGCGGGCGCATAGCGTGAAAAAACTCGTGTTCAGTTCATCCGCCACCGTTTACGGCGAAAATGACCAAATGCCCCTGCGCGAAAATTTCCCGCTGGCTGCCACCAACCCGTATGGGCGCACCAAATTGATGATTGAAGAAATTTTGCGCGATGTGGCGCACGCCGACCCCGATTGGCGCATTGCGCTGTTGCGGTATTTTAACCCCGTTGGCGCACACCCCGGCGGCCTTATTGGAGAAGATCCAAATGGTGAACCAAATAATTTAATGCCGTATATCACCCAAGTGGCGGTGGGCAAACTGCCGGAACTTGCGGTATTCGGGAATGATTACCCCACCCCCGACGGCACGGGCGTGCGCGATTATATCCACGTGATGGATTTGGCGGACGGGCATTTGAAGGCGCTGGAAAACCTGCCGACGGGGGCGCGGGCATTCAATTTGGGGCGCGGACACGGTTACAGCGTGCTGGAAGTGATTGCGGCGTTCGAGCGTGCATCGGGCAGGAAAATACCGTACAAAATTGTCGACCGCCGCCCCGGCGATGTTGCCACCAGTTACGCCGACCCCACCCGCGCCGAACGCGAACTCGGCTGGCGCGCCACCCGCACCCTCGATGATATGTGCCGCGATGCGTGGCGCGGGCAATCGCAAAACCCGAACGGATATGCCGAGTGACGAGTTGCGAACGGCGATGCGTGATGCGTAAAACGTATTGCGTAAAACGTGACTGCTGATTGCTGATGGCTGACTGCTAATGGCTGACTGCAACCCTGTAACCCTGTAACCCTGTAACTTTGAACTTGGGACTTGAAACTTGAAACCTGAAACAACAATCACCGTTATCGGCGGCGGGCTGGCGGGCAGCGAAGCCGCATGGCAAATTGCCCGGCGCGGCATTCCCGTCACCCTGTACGAAATGCGTCCGGTGCGCCAAACCCCCGCCCACACCACCGACCGGCTGGCAGAACTGGTGTGCAGCAACTCGCTGGGCAGCACACTGCCCGACCGCGCCCCCGGTCTGCTCAAAGCGGAACTGCGGCACCTCGGCCCGATGGTGCTGGCGGCAGCCGAAAAAGCCGCCGTGCCCGCCGGTGGCGCGCTGGCGGTTGACCGCGATATTTTCGCCGCCACCGTCACCGCGAATATCGAAAATCATCCGCTGATAACCCTGAAACGCGCAGAAATAACCGACATCCCCGCCGGACTGACCATCGTCGCCACGGGACCGCTCACTTCCGCCGCGCTGGCAGATAACATCGCCCGCATGAGCGGCACGGAGCACCTTTATTTTTTCGATGCGATTGCCCCCATCGTCACCGCCGATTCAATTGATATGAGCATCGCTTTTCGCGCCAGCCGTTACGAGCGCGGCGAAAATGATGCCGGCGATTACATCAACTGCCCTTTCACCAAAGAAGAATACGATGCTTTTGTGGCGGCGTTGCTGGCAGCCGAGAAAATCGAACTGAAAAAATTTGAAGAAAAAGAATTGAAAGAAAACTTTTTTGAAATGTGTCTGCCGGTGGAAGAAATGGCGCGGCGCGGCGAAAAAGCCCTCGCCTTCGGTCCGATGCGCCCGGTGGGATTGCACGACCCGCGCACGGGCAAACGCCCGTATGCCGTCATCCAACTGCGGCAAGATAATCTGGCAGGCTCGCTGTACAATTTGGTCGGGTTTCAAACCAACCTTAAATGGGGCGAGCAGAAACGCATTTTCCGCATGATACCCGGGTTGCAGCACGCCGAATTTGTCCGTTACGGGCAGATGCACCGCAACACATACATCAACGCCCCCGCGCTCATCCGCGATACGCTGCAATGGCGCACCCGCGACGATTTGCTGTTTGCCGGGCAAATTGTCGGCTTTGAAGGGTATGTCGGCAATATCGGTTCGGGATTGCTGGCGGGCATCAATGCCGCCCGGCTGGCGCGCGGGCAATCGCCGGTGACGCTGCCCAAAACAACCATGCTCGGCGCGCTGGCGCACTATATTTCGCACGCCGAACCGAAAAACTTCCAACCGATGAAAGCCAATTTCGGCATTTTGCCCCCCTTCGTGCCGAAAATTCGTAACAAACGTGCCCGCTATCAAGCGTATGTCGATCGCGCTTTGGCGGCGCTGGCACCGATTGCCGAGGAACTTTTGCCGTGAAAAACCCTGCGCTGGCACAGTGGCTGGAGCATATCGCCGATTTTGTGGCGGAACTGAATGACCCGTTCAGCGCAACGCTGTTTGAAGGGGTGGTGCAGTGTGTTGCCACCGGCAGCACCGAGGTGTTGTCGGCAATAATGGTTGCCGCGCCCGCCCCCGAATTGGCGCTGAACAGCGTGTTTCTCACCAAAATGGTGATTTGGCATCGGCTGGAAGCGG
>CAYPNZ010000450.1:0-2828 GCA_964411845.1 uncultured Anaerolineaceae bacterium | reverse complement strand
CCGGCAATGCCGCTGCCATGCATTTGCACCGTCAAACCGATGCCTTTGCGAATGGTGCCGGTTTGTTGGCGGTACGCTTCGCGTTTGCGGTAGTAATCGGTGGCTTCGATGGCGGCTTGCACGCACTGCGCCAGCCCGTTGGTTTCCATTTGCTGGTCGAAACCTTCGCGCCCTTCACCGAGTGCGCGCGCCATGTACATCGGTTCGCCAACTTTCAGCCAGTTGTTCCGTTTGAATTCAATCGGGTCAAGCCCCAGTTTTTCCGCAATTTCTTCCATCAACACTTCCATACCGAATTGGCACTGGGTTGCGCCGTATCCCCGAAATGCGCCGGTCGGCGGGGTGTTGGTGTAAACCACATCGGAAACAAAGCGCGAGTTGGGGGCATTGTACAGCGACAATCCTTTGAACCCGCCCACCATCTGCACGGTCAACCCGTGCGTGCCATACGCGCCGGTATCGCCGATGAGATATAAATCGGCGGCAACAACTTTACCGTCGGTCACGCCAACTTTATAGCGGATGATATTCGGATGGCGGCTGCGCGAGCTGGTAAATTCTTGTTTGCGGGTGTATTCCATCCGCACGGGGCGTCCCGTGGCGATGGTCAAATGGGCGCACAGGTCTTCCAGCAGCATTTCTTGTTTGTTGCCAAAACCGCCGCCCAAACGCGGTTTGACGACACGAATTTTTTTGATGGGCAAGCCAATCAGCGGGGCGACCATTCGCCGCACGTGGAAGGGTACTTGGGTGCTGCTGCGCAGTACCAGCCGGTCATCTTCATCCCAATAACTGATGCACACGTGTGGTTCCAAATGGGTATGCTGCTGTTTTTGGGTGCGATATTCGCCCTCGAAAACGTGCTCGGCGGCAGCCATTGCCGCGTCCACATCGCCCACTTCCGCTTCGATATGGTGGACGAGATTGCGCTTGGCATCGTAAATGCCCACCGCATCCGGTTCATCATGGATGACGGGCGCGCCGGGTTTCATCGCCGCTTCGGCGTTGAGCACCGGCGGCAGCACTTCGTATTCCACCTCGATGGCGCGCAGGGCTTTTTGTGCCAGTTCGGGCGTTTCGGCGGCGACAATTGCCACCCGGTCGCCTTCGTGGCGAACTTTATAATCCAAACTGAATTGGTCATACGGATGCGGGTTGGGGTAACTTTGCCCGCCGGAGGCATACGGCACGCGCGGAATATCTTTGTAGGTCAGCACGGCGTGCACCCCGGGGATGGCTTTGGCTTTTTCGGTGTTGATGTTTTTGATGATGGCGTGGGCGTGCGGGCTGGTGAGCAGCGCGCCATACAGCATGCCTTCCAACTGAACATCATCGGTGAAAACGGGATAACCGCGCACCAGTTTATCGGCATCTACCTTTTTCTGCCCTTTGCCGACAATCTCGGTGGCGGGCATATCGGGCGGGGTGATGACCAGCGGCGGCAACGGGGCGCGTCCGCCGTCGGCGCGGCGATAGGCTTCCGGCACACCGATGGTGTCGGCATCGGCGGGCACGGTTTTTTCGATATATTCGCCGGTGGTGGTTTCTTCGCCGCGCAATAGCGCCGCGGCATGCTGTACGGCATCAACCGTTTTTACATACCCCGTACAGCGACAATATACGCCATCCAGCGCTTCGCGGATTTCGTTTTCGGTGGGGTTGGGATTTTTGTCGAGCAGGGCTTTGGTGGTGAGCATTTGGGCGGGGGTGCAAAAACCGCACTGCACCGCGCCGCTGTCTTTAAATGCCTGCTGCACGGGGTGCAGCGCTTCGCCGCGCGTGCTCAATCCTTCGATGGTGGTGATGTGCCGTCCGGCAACATCGGCGGTCATCACCATACAACTGCGCACGGGGTCGCCATCGAGCAAAACAGTACACACGCCGCAATCGCCGGTATCGCAGCCGTGTTTTACACTGACATATCCGTTGGCGCGCAGCGCATCCATCAGGCTTTCTTTCACGCCGACAGAGAGGGTTTTTTCCACATTATTGATGGTCAGGGTTACGGTCATTTTATTTTGCATTATTGCACCTCACTTCGGCATGCTTCCAGCGCGCGGCGGGTGAGTATTTTCACCATTTCGCGGCGATATTCTGCACTGCCGATAAAATTATCGGGGGGAGAAACTTCCTCGCTTGCCGCCTGTGCCGCCGCGGCGATGGTGTCATCGGTCAGCGGCTTGCCGCGCAATACCTCGGCGGCTTTTTCGGCGACGCGGGCATGTTCGCGGAAGGCGCCGGTAAATGCCAGCCGCGCGCGGGTAACAGTGCCGTTGGCGGTATCAACCACCGCCCGCACCGATACAATCGGTTCATCGGCGGGCGTGCGCGACACGTGTTTTTCCGCCCATACCCGTCCGGGCACTGCGGTGGGCAGATGCAGCGCCACCAGCATTTCGGGGCGTTCTTCCGACCGGCGCAAATATTTTTCCAGCGGCAATTCGGTATCGCCAAATTCGGCGGTGGTACACAGCGCCAACAGCGCGGCAATGAATCTCGGCGTTAATTGCGGGGAAAGGATGGCTTTGCGCACGGTGGTTTCGTTGCGCAGTTGCCAAGTGGTCGGGCTGCCGAGGGCATCGCGCAGCAGTGCCGGGGTTAACGGCGATTCATACACGGCTTGCAACGACACATCCGCCGGCAAAATAAGGGTTTTGTGCGCCGCGCCATCGGCGGGCAGCACGCGAATCGTGTTCCGGGTCATCACAGTCATTCGGTTTCACTATCTCCTTTGATTTGATTTCGATTGTCTGCATCTGCCTGTTCAGTCTCTTTTAAAAAATCTGACAGGCTTGCCTTCGACCTGTCAGATTACCATCATTCTTCAA
>CAYPNZ010000449.1:0-2829 GCA_964411845.1 uncultured Anaerolineaceae bacterium | reverse complement strand
TCGATTTTTCACCACAGCACCCGCAGGGCACAGGCGGCACAGAGACGCAGAGTTTTGAATGTTTTTGAGAAAAAGATTAAAAAGATTAAATTCATCTTGCCAAACACACCCTTCAATACGGCTCTTCCGGCGTTTTCACCCTGAGTAGCCCGTTGGGGCGTATCGAAGGGTGAAAACTACATAAGCCCTGAATGCGAGATTTTTCACCCTGTAACCCGAAAGGTTGAAAACGATGACAACACCCCAACCGAACCCAACCGAAACAACCGTTGCCGCGTATGACCGCATCGCCGCGGAATATGCCGACCACTGGCACGATGTGCCGCTGGATGCCGAAATTGACCGTTTCGCCGAATATCTGCCGGCGGGCGGACTGATTTTGGATGTGGGATGCGGCAGCGGGCGCGATATGGCGGCGTTTGCCGCGCGGGGATTTCGCTCGGTGGGCATTGACCGTTCCGCGGGTATGTTAAAAATTGCGGCGCAAAAAGGCGCGCGGGCGTTGGTGCAGGCAGATGCCCGCCGCTTGCCATTTGCCGCCGCGGCGTTTCAGGGCGTGTGGGCGAGCGCATCGCTGCTGCATTTGCCCAAAAAGGATTTACCCGCCGCGCTGAAAGAGAGCAACCGTGTGTTGCGGCACGGACACATTTACCTCAGTCTGAAAAAAGGGGATGCCGAAACATGGCAGGGCGAAAACGGACAGAAGCGGTTTTTTGCGTACTATCATCCCGCAGAGGTGGAATTGGCACTGGAACGCAACGGTTTTCACGTGTTGGATGTGTATTTTACCCCCGATGCGGGCGGGCGCGATACCGTATGGATTAACGCCATCGGCTGGACGCGGCTCGATACGCCGCGTGTGGGCGCGTGCACCATCGTTTTCAACGATGCCGGGCAAGTGTTGCTCACCCGCCGCGCCGACAACGGCAAATGGTGCGTGCCCGGCGGGCATATGGATATGGATGAAACAATTCAGCGCACCGCCATCCGCGAAACAAAAGAAGAAACCGGGCTGGATGTTGAGATTGAACGGATGAGCGGCATGTACTCGGTTATCTATCCCGCCGATGTGTTTCCTGAGAAAAAAGCGCGGTCGGTTTTTATTGTGGCGTTTCGCTGTAAAATTCTCGGCGGGGAACTGACGCTCAATGAAGAAGTGACCGAATTCGGTTGGTTCGACCCGCACCAATTGCCCGCCGATATGCTGCTGCACCACAAAATCCGCATCCTTGATGCGTTGGCGTAATTTGTCGGCGAAAAACTTGCCAAACGCGCTGTGATTGTGGTATAATCTCGGCGCGTTAAAGATAGCTCTGATGAAAAGTGGGCAGCCCCCACTTTTCTTTTTGTCAGACTGTCAAAAAAGTTTAGATGTATGTGAAGGTGTAGGAGGCTTATAACATCATGAAGAACGATTTCATGGTGGCTATCAATCAGGTTTGCCATGAACGGCAATTGCCGGTAGAAATTGTGCTCGAAGCCGTGGAAGTTGCGCTGGTCTCGGCGTACAAACGGAATTACGGCGGTAATTCCATTTCCGCCAAAATTGACCAAGATACCGGTGAACTTTCGATTTTTGCCGAAAAAGAAGTTGTAGAAGAAGTGCTCGACCCCAAAAACGAAATTTCGCTGGAAGATGCCCGCCAAATTGACCCCGATGCGGATTATGGCGATGTGGTGCAGGTAGAAAGCACCCCGGCTGATTTCGGGCGCATTGCGGCGCAAACCACCAAACAGGTTATTTTGCAGCGCATCCGCGAGGCAGAGCGCGACGCGCTGTATCGCTCCTACGCCGAACGCGAAGGCGAAATTGTGCATGGCACGGTGCAGAAAGTTGACCAACATCAGGTAATACTGTCGCTGGGGAAGGTAGAAGCCTATTTGCCCCGCTCCGAACAAATTCCCACCGAGCGATATTCCGAAGGGCAGCGGTTGCGGGCGTATGTGTCGCAGGTGAACAAAACCCCGCGGGGTCCGCAAATCATCGTTTCGCGCACGCACCGAAACTTTTTGCGCCGGCTGCTGGAAGTGGAAGTGCCGGAAATTTACAACGGCACCGTCGAAGTGAAAGCCATCGCCCGCGAAGCCGGATACCGCTCGAAAGTGGCGGTGGCGGCACTGCAAGAAGGGGTTGACCCCGTCGGTTCGTGTGTGGGAATGCGCGGTGTGCGCATCCAAAGCATCGTTAACGAGTTGAACGGCGAAAAAATTGATGTGGCGGAATGGAGTCCGCTGATGACGAAATTCATCGCCAACGCATTGAGTCCCGCCAAAGTGCTGAATGTCATCCTGCTGGATGCCATTACCGGCGATAAAACCGCCATGGTGGTGGTTCCCGACAGGCAACTGTCGCTGGCAATCGGCAAAGAAGGACAAAATGCCCGGCTGGCGGCAAAACTTACCGGCTGGCGCATTGACATCAAGAGTGCCATGGAAGCCGCCCGCGAAGCGCTGGAGCGGGTGAGCGCCTCGGAAGAAATAAAAGCGCGGGTATCGCACCGCCCCGAAGTTTTTGCGCTGACCTCGGCGATTCTGTCGGAACGAGAAGACGGCAGCGAACTTTCCGGCGGCGAATTGAACCTGCTCGGCGAAGCCATCGAACTGATTATGCAGGCGGAATTGGCAATCGCCCGTGAAAAACAAGAAGCGGAACGTGCCGCTCGGTTGCAGGCAATCGCCGAAGAGTCGAAAGACTTGCTGGCGGAAGCCGAAGCCATTTTGAGCGGCGGCGCACCGGCGGAAGAAACCGAATCTCCCGAAACCGAAGCCGAAACAGCCGCCCCCGAACCGGCAGCGGCGGTTGAAACCCCCGCAGCCGAAGCCGAACCG
>CAYPNZ010000448.1:0-2830 GCA_964411845.1 uncultured Anaerolineaceae bacterium | reverse complement strand
GTTTCAAGAAAGGATTGCGTTATGAAAAAAACCATCATCCACACCGAAAAAGCCCCGGCGGCAGTGGGACCGTATTCGCAGGCGAACCGCGCCGGAGAGTTGGTGTACACCGCCGGGCAAATTCCGCTTGACCCCGCCACCGGCAAAATGGTCGAAGGCGGCATCGAAGCGCAAACCCGCCGCGCGCTGGAAAACCTGCAAGCCGTCCTGGAAGCGGCGGGCGCCGGGCTTGATTCCGTGCTGAAAACCACCGTTTTTCTGCACGATATGGGCGAATTTGCGGCGATGAATGGCGTGTACGCCGAGTTTTTCCCCGAAAACCCGCCCGCTCGCAGCGCGGTGCAGGTGGCGGCATTGCCGCTCGGCGCGCGCGTGGAAATCGAAGCGGTTGCCGTGGTAAAATAAAACCACAAAGAACGCCACGGGCGTTTGATTGCTTTTTCAACAGTCCCGAATAGCCTTGCGGGACTGTTTTGTGTTGCTTTATGGAACGATTTAAATTTACCGGTACCTGTGGTATAATTTTCTCGGGCTTAGCAAACAGAGATTGAATCCGCCATTGAATTATTCAACCGTTGACGACCAAACGCTGATAAAATTTATTGCACAAGGGGCGCCGGATGCGTTGGAAGCGTTGTATCAGCGCTACCATCGCTTGGTGTTTAGCCTCGCATTGAATATTGTGTCCGAGCACACCGCCGCGGAAGAAATCACGCTGGATATTTTTACCAAAGTGTGGGAAAAAGCCGCCACATACCGGTCGGAACGCGCGCAGGTAAAAACGTGGTTGGTAAGTTTAACGCGCAATCGTGCCATTGACTGGCTGCGCCGTGAACGGGTTCGCGTAGACGGACACAGTATCAGTTGGGTACAGGTTCCCAAAGAAGACACCCCCGTCACAGCCCACACCCCGGAACGCGCCACCGACATAAAATTGCGGCGGGAACGGATTCGCGCGGCAGTCACACAACTTCCCCCCGAACAACAGCAAGTGGTCGCCCTGGCGTATTTTAAAGGGCAAACGCATCGTGAAATTGCCGAATTGACCAACTTACCGCTGGGAACCGTAAAAACACGATTGCGTTTGGCAATGCAAAAATTGCGCCATCTATTGTTGGACGAAACAAACATTCGGTAAATCCATTTTCACCGGCAGTGCGTATAATTTATAACTTACCTTGCGCACTTTAAAACTTGACAAAATCCTCAACTGCGTAAGGTGAGTTTATGACAGAAAATTTATTTGGGTAGATTGAATGACTAACGATTTGCACGTGACAGACCTAATTCCCGCGTATGTGCTGGGGGCGCTTGATGGCGATGAGGCACAACTGGTCGCAGCGCATTTGGCGGTATGCGCCGATTGCCGGGAAGAATTGGTTCAATATGAAATGGTGATGACGGAACTGGCTTATGCCGCACCACAAGTTGAACCGTCATCGGCGGTGAAACAGCAACTGATGGCGCGAGTGCATGCGGCTGACGAACCTGCGCCCGTGCAGCCGGTCGCATCGCTGCCACAGAATAGTTGGTGGCATACGTTCCTGTTGCTATTCAAGCCGATGCCGCGCGGTTTGGTCGCCGCGGCGGTGCTGCTGGTAATTGTTACCGGGGTGTGGTGGTTTGCGCTGCCGCAAAAACAGGCTGTGCCTGCCGGGCAGATGCAAACCGTTGCGCTGCTCGGCACCGATGTTGCCCCGGATGCACAGGGCGTTATGATTATCGGCGCGGATGGGCGCGATGGCGCGGTGGTGGTTGAGCATTTACCCCCGCTGGATGAAACGCATCAATACCAACTTTGGCTCATTAAAAACGGCAAACGCACCAGCGGCGCGGTCTTCTCGGTGGATGAAGACGGGTATGGAGTAAAGCCGGTACGCCCCAACCGCCCGCTGACCGATTTTTCCGCATTTGGCATCACCATCGAACCGGCAGGCGGCAGCCCTGCCCCCACCGGGCAGAAAGTGTTGGGCGGCTCGCTGTAATGCCTCCCCCCGCCGCACTGACCCTCGCTCATTGGCGGCGCACCGTGGCAGAATTGTATGCCGATGTGCGCCGATTGGCACAAACCGACCCGCGCGCGGCTTGGTATTACTTTCGTGCTCGCCGTGATGACCTTTTCCGCAATCATCCCCAATCGCCGTTGACCCCCGCCCAACGTGCCGCTTTCGACGGACTGCCGTATTTTCCATACAACCCCGCCTGGCGATTGACCGGCACGTTCCATCCCCCGCGAAATCAAAAAACCCAAACCGTTACACTCCCCGCCGATGGCGAATTTCGCTATTCGCCCGTGGCAGATATTCATTTTCGGGTTGAAAATGAATGGTTGGTTTTAACGCTGTTTTGGATTGAAGGATATGGTGGCGGACTGTTTTTGCCGTTTAAAGATGCCACTTCCGGCGGAGCGACTTATGGCGGGGGACGCTATTTGTACGATACCATCAAAGGTGCAGACCTCGGCGCGGATGAAACGGAGATTGTGCTCGATTTTAACTTTGCCTACAACCCGTCATGCGCTTACGATAGCCGTTGGGTGTGTCCGCTGTCGCCGCCGGAGAATACACTCTCGGTAGCGGTAACGGCGGGTGAGCAAGCATAGAACACGCCGCGAAAACCTGCGTCGTTCGGAGGCTGTTATTTTCCCCCCGTGCGAATCTTCTGTCGCAATTCGTCAATCGGGTGCAGCGACCCGTCCGCCGCCTCGAAATACCAGTGTTCCCACCCGTTGCACGGACTGCCGCCGGAAAGCGTTTTCCCCAATTGATGAATGGAACCTTCGTACCCATTGAGTTTCAATTTGCCGTCCGGTTTGATGCGGGCGGCATTC
>CAYPNZ010000447.1:0-2830 GCA_964411845.1 uncultured Anaerolineaceae bacterium | reverse complement strand
ACGAATCACGAATCACGAATCACGAATCACGAATCACCCATGAAACCTTTCCCCAAACGAATTTACCATTCCCCCGCCGAATTTCTGACGGATTTTCGGTACATCCTTTCGCGCCGAAAGTTGGTGCGCCGCACCATGCGCGAACTCGTTTCGTACCCCTTCCGTGAACGGTTGCTGATGGCCGTCACCGCGGTGAACGGCTGTCGCTATTGCCGCTATTACCATATCGGCGAATCGAAAAAAGCCGGGCTGACCGATGACGAAATGCGCGATTTGCTGGCGGGGCACATCCCCGCCGATGCGCCCGCGGCAGAACTCCCCGCGCTGATGTATGCCCAAACGTGGGCGGATGCCAACGCCAACCCGTCCCCGGAGGCGGCGCAAATGCTGCTCGATGCCTACGGCGCGGATATGGCGGCTGCCATCCACATTGTGCTGCGGATGATTCGGGTGGGCAATCTGCTGGGCAACACCACCGATTACCTGCTCTACCGGCTCAGTTTCGGCAGGTTTGGCGGGGTGTGAACGTGTTGCGTGAAACGTGAAACGTGATAAAATTATTTTCACGCATCACGCATCATTTTTGGAGAGTGTCATGGATGACGTTCAATCCCGCATCGAACAACTGCGGAAAGAAATCAACTACCATTTATATCGCTACCACACCCTCGATGACCCCGTCATCAGCGATTATGAGTACGACCGGTTGTTTGCCGAGTTGAAACGGCTGGAAGCCGAACACCCCGAACTTGTCACACCCGATTCGCCCACCCAGCGCGTGGGGGCGGAACCCCTTTCGGAATTTGAAAAAGTTGTCCATCCCGTGCCGATGACCAGTTTGGCAAATGCGTTCGACGATGATGATATGCACGACTGGCTGAAACGCATCGAAAAACTGCTGCCCGCCGGTATCACCATCGCCGAGATGGATTTTGTGGTGGAACCGAAGATTGACGGGTTGGCGGTGGCGCTGACATACGAAAACGGTATTTTCGTGCAGGGCGCAACCCGCGGCAACGGCATCGTCGGCGAAAATGTGACCGCCAACCTGCGCACCGTGCGCAACATTCCGCTGCGCATCCCCGTTGACCCCCACGCCGATATTCCCGCCCCGCGCCGCATCGAGGTGCGCGGCGAGGTGTATATCGGCAAAAAAGATTTTGAGGCGTTAAACCGCAAACAGGCGGAAATCGGCGGGAAATTGTATGCCAACCCGCGCAATACCGCCGCCGGTTCGCTGCGCCAACTCGATAGCAGCATTACCGCCCAACGCCCACTGGCGTTTTTCGGCTATCAAATCGGGTATGTGGACGGGCTGGAAATCCGTTCGCAGTGGGAGGCGCTGCAAACGATGCGCGCGCTCGGTTTTCCGGTGAACCCCGACATTCACCGCGCCCAAACGCTCGACGAGGCGTTGGCATTCATCCATCAGTGGATGGAACGCCGCGCCGAATTGCCCTACGAAGCCGATGGCGCGGTGGTCAAAGTAAATGATTTCGATTTGCAGCAACATTTGGGCATTGTGGGCAACGCGCCGCGCTGGGCAATTGCCTACAAATTTCCCGCGCAAGAAGCCACCACCAAACTGCTCGCTATTAAAACCAATGTGGGGCGCACCGGGCAAATTACCCCCTATGCCGAACTGGAACCGGTGAATATCGGCGGGGTGACGGTGCGCAGTACCAGCCTGCACAATTTTGAAGACATCGCCCGCAAAGATTTGCGCGAAGGCGATACGGTGGTGGTCAAACGGGCGGGCGACGTGATTCCGCAGGTGGTCAAACCGATTCTCGACCTGCGCCCCCCTGATTCAAAACCGTACCAGCCGCCGACCCATTGCCCGGTGTGCGGCGCGCCCCTCTTTTTTCCGCAAGATGAAGTTGCCGTTTTTTGCGTGAATAACGCTTGTCCGGCGCAATTGGTGCGACGGGTGGAATATTTTGTATCGCGCCCGGCGATGGACATTGAAGGGTTCGGTATTAAAAATGCGGAACTTTTTGTGCGCGAAGGATTCATTCACGATATTGCCGACGTTTATTATCTTGACCGCGAAAAATTGTTGGCGCTGGAAGGCTTTAAAGAGAAAAAGGTGGATAACCTGCTGGCGGGCATCGAAGCGAGCAAACGCCAGCCGATGCACCGCGTGCTGACCGCGCTCGGCATTCGCTTTGTGGGGGCGGAAGTGGCAAAATTGCTCGCCGACCGGTTCGGCAGTATTGACGCTATCGCCGCCGCAAGTTTGGAAGAATTGGAAACCATTGACGGCGTGGGTCCGCGCATTGCCGCCAGCGTGGTCGATTGGTTCAGCCGCCCGGAGCACCGGCGCATTTTGGAAAAACTTCGCGCCGCCGGGCTGCAATTTTCCGCCGAAAAAACCGCCGAATCCGCCGGCAAAAAACCGCTGGCGGGTTTGACGTTCGTCATCACCGGTACACTGCCCGTGCCGCGCAGCGAAGCCAAAAAACGCATCGAAGCGGCGGGCGGCAAAGTGACGGGCAGCGTCACCGGCAAAACCGATTATCTGCTCGTCGGCGAAAATCCCGGCGGCAGTAAATTCACCAAAGCGCAAAAACTCGGCACACCGCAGATTGGCTGGGACGAGTTGGAGAAAATGATGGTGTGAAACGTAAAACGTAAAACGTAAAACGTAAAACGTGACGGGTTTCGCAATGACAGGCTGAATAGTTTTTACGTTTTACGCAATACGCAATACGTTTCACACCACACAAAACCAAAGACAAAGGACGAATGACCTATGACCCATCCCACCCCCATCGAACTCCGCAGCGACACTTTCACTCTGCCGACGCCCGCTATGCGCGAGGCGATG
>CAYPNZ010000446.1:0-2851 GCA_964411845.1 uncultured Anaerolineaceae bacterium | reverse complement strand
TCGGTTTTGTGGGCGCGGATTTGGAAAATCTGGTGAACGAAGCCGCAATTTTGGCAGCGCGCCGCAATAAAAAAGAAATCGGTATGACTGAGTTGGAAGAAGCCATCGAAAAAGTTCAACTCGGACCGGAACGGCGCAGCCGAGTAATTTCCGACCAAGAAAAGAAAGTGGTGGCATACCATGAGGCGGGGCATGCACTGGTAGGGCATTTACTGCCCAAAGCCGACCCGGTGCAAAAAGTTACCATTGTGCCGCGCGGTATGGCGGGCGGGGTAACATGGTTTTTGCCGGAAGATGACCGCACGCTGGTAGATGAAGAATATCTGGAAGCGCAGCTGGCGGTGGCGCTCGGCGGGCGCGTGGCGGAAGAGGTGGTGTTCGGCGATATTACCACCGGTGCCAGTGCCGACCTGCAATCGGTGACCAATACCGCCCGCGCGATGGTCACGCAATACGGTATGAGTGAGCAGATGGGTCCCGTGATTTACGGCGAAAAAGACGAACTGATTTTCTTGGGGCGAGAAATTAACGAGCAGCGCAATTACAGCGATGCCACCGCGGAAGAGATTGACCGCGAAGTAAAACGGCTGGTGGATAAAGCCTATGCCACCACCAAACGTATCATCACCGAACACCGCGACAAATTGGAAGAAATTGCCCGGCGATTGCTGGAAGAGGAAACGCTTGACTCGGCAGAATTTGCCGCCATCTTCCAAAAAGAGGAACCGCCGGCGGTGGAAACCGAACCGGTTCCGGCGTAATACGAAAACGGGAATCCATACATTTTGCTATGGATACCGGATATTTCCCTGCGGGAAATTCCGGTATGACATTTGATTTGACGGTTATATAATCATAACCTCTTAATTTGTTACCAAATGGCGTAAATCCATCAGTAAAAAGTGACCAGCCTTGAACTGAAGTTCAGGCTCAAAAATCAAGCCGACTGAAAGTCGGCTTATGTTTTTAGACCTGAAATTTATTTCGGGGCGAGGCTTGCTTTTTCGTTTCCTCTTCAACCAGCACGCGCCGCAAAATTTTACCCACCATAGATTTTGGCAGTTCATCGCGGAATGCCACATATTTGGGAACCATGTACGCTCGCATTTCTTTTTTGCACCATGCTCGCAGTTCCTCTTCCGTCAGCGATGCCCCTTCTTTCAGCACCACAAACGCTTTTGCCACTTCGCCGCGCGTTTCGTGCGGCACGCCGACCACCGCCACTTCCAATATATCGGGATGCTGATATAAAATGTATTCCACTTCGTTAGGGTAGATGTTAAATCCGCCGGAAATAATCATATCCTTTTTGCGGTCGACAATTTTTATAAACCCGTCTTCGTCCATCGTCGCCAAATCGCCGGTGTGCAACCACAATTTGCCGTTTTCATCGGGGCGAAGGACGTTGGCGGTTTCGGTGGGCATGTTCCAGTAGCCTTTCATCACCTGCGGACCGTGCACGCACAATTCACCCACTTCGCCGAGCGGGACTTCTTGCTTGCCTGTTTCGGCATCTACAATTTTCACGTCGGTGTTGGGGATGGGCACACCGATGGTGCCGATTTTGCCGGTGCTCTCTACCGGATTGATGGTGACGGCGGGCGTGGTCTCGCTCAAGCCGTATGCCTCAACCAATTTGCCGCCGGTCACTCGCATAAATTCTTTCTGTACCTCCGGCGGCAACCCTGCTGCGCCACTGAGACACACCTCAATGGAACTGAGGTCGTATTTTCCGGCTTTCACATCGGGATGATTGTTGATGGCGTTGTACAGCGTCGGCACACCGGGGAAGAATGTTACTTTATGCCGCACCAAATTTTTCAGCACATCGGACAAATCGCGCGGATTGGGAATGAGCACCTGCGCCAACCCCAGATAAATTGACCAGTTTTGGCAGGCGGTCATGCCGTAACTGTGGGTCAATGGCAGGGCGCTCATTGTTACGCCTTTGCCCTGTTTGATACCGGGAATCCAACCGGCAGTTTGCACCACGTTGGCGATGATGTTGCGGTGCGTCAGTTGCGCGCCTTTCGGTACGCCGGTGGTGCCGCCGGTGTACATCAACACGGCGGTATCTTCCGGCTGAACATTTACCGGCACCGGTTTACCGCTGCCTTCGCGCAGAAAATCTTGCAGCCATACCGTATCGGCATCGCCGGAAATGTCGGTGCGGTGGCGTTCGCCGTTCATATCGGGTTTGTTTTCTTTCAGCAGGGTGAAAAGCAGTTTGAGCACCGGCGGGAAATATTCTTTAATGTTGGTGACAATTACCTTCTGCAAATTCAATTCATCGCGCACTTGGCGCACCCGGTTGTACATTAGGCTGAGCGACACCATAAATTTTGCGCCGGAGTCTCGAATTTGGTGCGAAATTTCACGGGGGACATATAACGGGTTGGTGGGCACCACAATACCGCCGGCGCGCAGCGTGCCATAATAGCCGATGGTATATTGCGGGCAGTTGGGCAGGTACAGCGAGACACGATCACCTTTTTGTAAGCCGTTTGCCTGCAATGCCGCGGCAAATTTGTTTACCATTGCATCTAATTCGGCAAAGGTAATGGTATGATTGTAAAAAATCAGTGCGGGTTGGTCGGGAAATTCCGCCGCCGATTTTGCCAATGCCTGCTCAATGGTGTCATCGGGTATTTCAACGTGGGTGGGGACGGTGGGGTCGTATGCATTGTGCCAAATTCGTTCCATCGGTCTCGTTCCTTATCGGCGGGGAAAACTCAAACATCAACACGCCCTAATTTTTGTTTTTCTGCATTTCTTCTTCCAACAATTGGCGGCGCAGAATTTTGCCGACCATTGTTTTTGGCAGTTCATCGCGGAATTCCACATATTTTGG
>CAYPNZ010000445.1:0-2856 GCA_964411845.1 uncultured Anaerolineaceae bacterium | reverse complement strand
CATCGGCGGGCGCGCCCCCTTTTCCGGCGACGATATATTTCACCCCCAGCAGACGATACATGGCGCTGTCGCGCCGCCCGACACCCTGCCAAAAACGGGTGGTATCCGCCAGTGTGAGCGGATTGTACAGCCCCCACACGTCATACAGCCCGTTGAGCAGCGCGGTATCCGGCTGCCACAGATGCCACACGTCTGTGGTCACTTCGATGCGGTTAATGCCCGCATTTTCGCGCAGAAACTCAATGGCGGCGGGATGGTCGAAGCCGGCGGTGGGGTCGCTGTGCCCGATGTCCACATTCGCGCCCAAACTGAACAAATCGAGCGCAATGAGCGCGGTTGCCGCCACACCGGTGGCGACGGAACGCAATCGCCCCCGCCGAATGAGCGTCAGCAACAGCCAACTTGCGCCCGCCAGCAGCAGGAAAATCACCAGCCCGGTGACTGCGCCCTGCGCCCGCCGAAAAATGTCGGGGTTGCGGTCTTGGGTTATCAGCAGCGAAAAATACGCCAGCGGCGCACCGACCACCGTCAGCCCGCCGAGCGCCCAACCGAGCGGGGGCAGCCAGCGGCGCAATCTGGCGCGGAGGACGGACGATTCATCGGTCATCAGCCGGTGAATACCGACCGCCGCCAGTCCCGCCAGCGAAAAATCGAGCAGGAAAATGTAGCGGGCGGGGGCGCGAAACTGCCCGTACCCCGGCGCAAGCGAGAGCCAGCCGTGCAGGATGGTGCTGTCGCCCAGCGCCAGCAAAAAACTCACCCCCGCCAGCAGCATCAGAAAACGGGTGTGACGGTCTTTCTGCCACCACGCGCCCATCGCCGCCGCCAGCAGGGTGAAAATGCCGATGTATCCCGTTTCCACCCGCTGCCACGGTCCCCAATGCAGGGCGGGGTCGCGCCCGAAAAAGCCGGGAATGAGCAAGCCAATCAATTGCGCGGGGTGCAGGGAATACTGTGCCGCTTCGGGGTACGGCAGGGCGGCGCGGGGGGTGAACCGGCTCATTTCCAGCGTGGGAATGAGCCACAGGGCGGAAATGCCGACCATCACCAGCACTGCGAGGGCGAATAATGAATAATGAATAATGAATGATGAATAATGAGATGTGAAACGTGAGACGTGATGCGTGAAGCGTAAAACGTGATGCGTGAAACGTGATGGCTGACGGCTGACGGTTGATGGCTGACTGCCACCCTGCCACCCTGCAACCTTGAAACTTTGAACCCGAAACTTTGAACCTTGAACTTTGACCTTTGAACCGACAACCTCCCACCCCGCCAGCAAACCCATTGCCAGCAGAATGAAAAGCGTGATTTGCATATGTCCCGCCAGCGTGGCGATTGCCAGCACTGCACCCGCCGTCACCGCACACCGCGCCGAACGTTCCGCCAGCGCTTTGTGGAAAAAAAGCATCACCGGCGGCAGCCATGCCGCCACGGCAATCATATTCAAATTGCCGAAATGGACGATGAACAGGTCGGAAAATTCAAACGCCAGCGCCCCGGCGAATGCCGCCAGCGGGTGCAGGTGCACGGTTTTCGCCAGCGGGCTGTGTTGCAGATACAAAAACATTCCGAACCCTGCCAGCCAGAAGTGGAAAATCGCCAGCAGTTCCAGTGTCCGCACGGTGATGTTTGGATGCAGTATGAAAATCAGCAGGTTGACGGGATAAAACAACCCCGATTGCGGGTCGGCGGCAAAGGGTGCGCCGCTGTACAGATGCGGATTCCAGAGGGGGATGATGCCCTGCCGCAGACTTTCGGCGGCGAAACGATAATTGGGCAGCAGAAACGGCACCAAATCGCCGCCGCCGGCGGGCATCCACGTGTTGGGGGTGAAAAGCACCTGCCAGAAAAAACCCATCGTGGCAAGCGCGAGCGCCGCACCTGCCACGAGCGCAACTTTTATGGGATTGCGAATGCCGGACTGAACGTTCACCGATTATGCGTTTTCCCCGGAAAATGTTTGAACAATCAATTGCCGAATCTCATACGGAATGGCTTGCCCTTTGCTGTTTTCGCGGATGTAACTTTTCAGTTTGCCGGCTTTCAGCACCGGAATTTCAGTGTTGCGGATGGTCAAATCCGCATCGGGGTGGGTGAAAACAATGAGCGGCTGCAGGGGGACGGTTGCCGTATCCGGCAGAATTTCCGCCAATTTTTTGGCGACGATTTCGGCGTTTTGTTCGGCTTCAAGGGTGGGGTTGCCGAAATTTTCTTCGGCGAAAAAGCGGAGTAACCGCCCCACCGAAAACGGGCGTTTCCATTTCTTGCCGTCCACTTCAATTTTGGCGTTGTGCCCTTTGGTGATGATGGTATACACTTTTTGCGGGGTCAGCAGCACGTGAGGGGCTTTACCGGTATAATTGAACAGGTAATTTTTGCTGTCGAACCCTTTCAGGGCTTTTGCCAGCGTTTGGTCGGCGCGGGGTTCTTTTACCCAATGGTTGACCAAATGCGAACTGATATTGGAGAAAATGAAGCCCAAAATGAGCAGTGCCAGCGTTCCGTAAAAATACATCGGGTTGATTTCGCCGCTGTTGGTGGTGCGCAAACTGGCAATATTCAAGCCCAATCCGCCCAGCAGCAGTACCATCGCAATTGGCGACAAAATGCCCGCCCATTTTTTCCGTTGTGCAATTTTCTTTTCGTTGGTGATAACTTTCATGGGGTTCCTTTCGAGTTTCAAATCCAAAGTTGCAGAGTAGCAGGGTAGCAGAGTAGCAAGGTTGCAGGGTTGCAGTCAGTCGTCACGTTTCACGTTCAAGGTTTCAGGTTCAAAGTTTCAAGTCCAAAGTCCAAAGTTTTGGGTTCAAAGTGGCAAAGTAGCAGTCAGTTGTCAGTCGTCAGTTATCAGTC
>CAYPNZ010000444.1:0-2862 GCA_964411845.1 uncultured Anaerolineaceae bacterium | reverse complement strand
TGTGGTGAAAAAACAACCTTTTTTCAGACGAGTTATGTTTCGGAATGCGAAATTCGGCAAACGTCCACAGAATCCAATAACGAGCGATGAATAGCCTATGACAAATGACCGGCAACCAATGACAGAAATTCACTACTGCTACCGTCATCCCACCGTGGAAACCAATTTGCGCTGCAAAAAATGCGGCAACTACATTTGCAGCAAATGTGCGCATCTCACCCCCACCGGGTACATCTGCCCGGACTGCCTGCGCGAGCAGGAAAATCGCTTTTACACCGGCAGCATCGGCGATTATCCGCTGGCAATTATTGTGGCGCTGCCATTATCGCTCATCGCCGGCGGGCTTTTTACGTTTCTCATCGGCAGCATCGGTTGGTTTTCGTGGCTCATTGCCTTCTTTTTATCGCCCATCGTCGCCGGTTTCATCGCCGAAGCCGTGCGCCGGGCAGTGCGCCGCCGCCGCTCCCGCTATCTGGCGCACGTCGTCGCCGGGTCGCTGGTGGGGGGGGTCGCCCCGTTTTTGGTGCTGATGCTGCTCGGCGGTAACTTTTACGGATTGATTGTGCCCGGCATCCTGCTTTTTATGGGCACGGGAACCATTATGGCACGACTGCGATGATTTGCTTCAAATTCAAAATTGCAGGTTCAACACTGCAACCGACAGTCAACCAATAACCAATTACCAATCTCCAATCAACCACTATGCTCACAGAATTAACCGTCAAAAATTTCGCCATTATAGACGAACTGCACCTCACCTTCACGCCCGGTTTCACGGTATTCACCGGCGAAACCGGCGCGGGCAAATCTATCATCATTGATGCGGTGAGTTTGCTGCTGGGTGGGCGCGCCAGCAGCGATGTGGTGCGCGCCAACACCAAATCGGCGGTGGTGGAAGGGCATTTTCAACTGTCCGCCGCCCTGCAACAGCGCATCTTGCCCGTTTTGGAACGCGAAGGGCTGGAAGGCGACTCGCCGGAGATGCTGGTACTGGGGCGGGAAATTCGCGCCACCGGGCGAAATTTCTCTCGGGTGAACGGGCGCACCGTCAGCGCGAGCCTGCTGGCGGAAATTGCCGCCCCGCTGGTGGACATCCACGGGCAGCACGAGCATTTGAGCCTGCTGCGTCCCAAAATGCACGGCGCATTTCTGGACAGATTCGGCGGGCTGGACGACCGGCGGCAGCGCGTCAGCGAAACATACCGCGAACTGCAACAGGTTCGCCGCGAATTGCAGCAACTGACGCACGATGCCCAACAAACGGCGCGCCGCATTGACCAACTCACCTTTCAAGTGGAAGAAATTTTGGCAGCCAATTTGCAGCCGGGGGAAGAAGACGAACTGACCACCGAGCGCACCCGGCTGGCAAACGCCGAAAAAATCAGCCAATTGGCAAGCGAAGCCTATCGCCTGCTGGTGGAAAGCAGCGCCGAACAACCCGCTGCCGGCGATTTGCTCGGCGAGGTGGCGCGCGCATTGACATCGCTGCTGCGAGTTGACGACAGCACGCGGGGTATGTCGGAATTGGCAGACTCACTTGTCTATCAACTGGAAGATTTGGCGGGGCAGTTGCAAACTTACGCCGACAGCATCGAATTTAGCCCGGAACGTTTGCAGGAAGTGGAAGAACGGCTGGGGCTGATATATATGCTCAAACGCAAATACGGCGACAGCATCGCCGAAATCTTGGCATTCGGCGAGCAGGCGCAGGCGGAATTGGACTCAATCACCCATTCGGAAGCGCGGATAACGGCACTGCAAGCCCGCGAAACCGAACTGCGGCACGAGTTGGGCGCGCTGGCGGCAGACCTGTCGGCGGCGCGGCGCAAAGCCGGCGATGCGCTGGCTCGCGGCGTCGAAACCGAATTGCAGGCGCTCGGCATGGCGCGCACTCAATTTTTTGTCAGTCTGACCCGCACTCCGGCTGACAACGGCGTTTTTGTCGGCGATGAAACATTCGCCTGCGATAACACCGGCATTGACCGCATCGAGTTTTTAATTGCCCCCAACCCCGGCGAGCCGCTCAAACCGATGGTAAAAATTGCATCCGGCGGCGAAACCAGCCGGTTGATGCTGGCACTGAAAACCGTGCTCGCCCGCGCCGATGACACCCCCACCCTGATTTTCGATGAAATTGACCAAGGCATCGGCGGGCGCATCGGCGGTATTGTGGGCGAAAAACTGGCGGGGCTGGCGCACAGCACCAACCATCAGGTTTTGTGCATCACCCATCTGCCGCAAATTGCCGCATTCGGCGACACCCATTTTCACGTGCAGAAAATCATCGGCGAACGCACCGCCACCACCGTCGCCCCCCTCACTGGCGACGCACGGGTGGAAGAGTTGGCGCAAATGCTCGGCGCCCTGTCAGACACCACCCGCCAATCCGCCCGCGAAATGCTGGCGGCGGCTAATGATGAAACAGCCGCACGCCGCTGAAAATAAGGGTCATCCCGTACTCATCGGCGGCGCGGATAACATCTTCATCCCGCACCGAGCCGCCCGGTTCCACCACAAATTGCACCCCGCTGCGCGCGGCGCGGTCTATATTATCCCGAAACGGGAAAAACGCATCGGAACTGAGTGAGACGCCGCGCAATTTTGCCAGCCATTCGGCTTTCATTTCGGCGGAAAAAGGCGGTGGCGGTGCGGCAAAATTTTCCGCCCACGCGGCACGTTCTTTTTCCCCCATTTGCCCGGAAATATACAAATCCACCGCGTTGCTTTTTACCGCACGCGGGGTATCCGGCTTGAATTGCAACCCCAGCACCGCCGGATGCCGGCGCAGCCACCAATTGTCGGCTTTATCGCCCGCCAAACGGGTGCAGTGGATGCGCGATTGCTGCCCCGCCCCCAGCCCGA
>CAYPNZ010000443.1:0-2863 GCA_964411845.1 uncultured Anaerolineaceae bacterium | reverse complement strand
GGTGCACCGATGGCAATCTTTACCCCAACATTAACTTGGGTGCTCCGATAACGGCGAGCCAGCCGGGTTTAACTACGCACGTTTCCGCTTCACCAAACCACTCCAAAGGGAACTTCAACCGGTTTCCCCTCGGCGATGCTTGCAGTCCGGGGCATCGCCTCCCTGACAGGTTTCACCGATTTACTTTCCTCTGTCATCGTATTACCATATTGCCCGAATTATACACAAAAACGGCACGCAAGCAAAAATATCATCGTCCCGGCAGGTTTGCCAGTGCCACCGACAGGTCATCGCCATAGTGAACGGTGTATGCCGGAATGTGTCCGGCGGCAAGTTCTGCCTGCACTTCTTCCGTGCCATAAGACGCGCCGAAACTAGCCGGGTCAACCACCACCGCGGTGATTTTCACGCCGCGGCTGGCAAGATGACGCACCGCCCCCGCCCACGCCGGTCGGACGGAGGGGGTGATGACCATTACGGTGGTATTGCGGTTGAAACGCGCCCCTTCCGCCAGTAAAATTTGCTCCAAATTGATGGTTCCGCGGGCATGCAGCACCGCCAGCGTTTCCAGCAGACGCTCTTCCTGCCGCGAACCGCGGTCGCTTTGGATGATTTCCACGTGTGAGCCGGCAGGGTATGTCAGCAAACCGACCGCCCGTTCCTGCCGTAAAAAGTGCCGCACCATCGAAGCCGCCACCACAATACCATAAGCCTCGGTGCCGGCGGGAATTTCCGGCACGCGCCAACTTTCCCACGGCACTTCCGGCACGGCAACACCCGACAAATTGCCATTCGCCGCGCCAACGTGCACACTCCGTTCCATATCGAGCACCAACCAAATATCAGACATCGGGTCGAGTTCAAACTCTTTGACAATTAACCTGCCGGTGCGTGCCGTGCTGCGCCAATGGATGCGATTGAAACTGTCGCCGGGCACATAATCGCGCACACCGGAAACATTGGTGGTAACATAATGGGTTCGCCGCCGAATAACGTTGCCGCCGGTCAATTCACCCAGCAGCGGTTGAAAATACGGCAGGGGCACTGTGCGGGGATAGACAACCAGATATTTTTCCAGCGGTAATTGCCGCTCGAACACAAACAACCCGAACGGGTCGCCGGTGCGCACGGTAACCGGTCCCAACCGAAACCGTCCGCGCCGCAGGCTCATAGTGCGCACGGTGCGCGTGCGGCTTTCGCCCCGCCCCACCCCCGAAACCACAAAACTGGCGCGGTGTCCCGGCAATTCGGAATGGTCGAGCACTTCCAACCACAATTTCGGCAGAAAACCGGTATTTTCCACCACAAACCGTTCTTCCACCATTTGCCCCACTTGCGAATGTGTGCCGGGGGTGATGCGGGTAACGCGCACCCAATGTAAATTCAGCCACGCCCACAAAAACGAGAAAATCAAAATGCCGCCCAGCAGATATGCCAGCGTGAAAAATATCGAATCGGTGGTGATGAAAGCGACGGTGGTTGCCAGCAGCCACAACACAAAAACCAGCCAACTGCGGGCGATATTCCGTTTCAGCACAATTACCTCTCTTTTTGCGCCGACGGCACGGGAATGGCGTGTAAAATTTCTTCAATCACATCTTCGGCGTTCACGTTTTTCATACGCGCCGCCGGGCTAATGATGAGCCGGTGTGCCAGTGCCGGTTCCGCCAGCGCCTTCACATCATCGGGAATAACAAAATCGCGCCCGTTCATCGCCGCACGGGCTTGTGCCATCTTAAAAATTGCCAAACTGCCGCGCGGACTGGCGCCCAAATACACATTGGGATGGTTACGGGTAGCCCCGACAATGGCGACAATATATGCTTTAATGCTGTCATCCACATAAACCGATTTGACCGCCTCTTGCAACTGCACCAACTCGGATTGAGAAATAATTTGCTGCAAATCGTCCAGCGGGTGATGATGCTGTTGAGCATTTAAAATTTCCACTTCCTGCATGGGGGCGACATACCCCAATCGCACGCGCAGCACAAACCGGTCGAGTTGGGCTTCGGGCAGGGGGAAAGTGCCTTCGTATTCGATGGGATTTTGTGTTGCCATCACCAAAAACGGATTCGGCATTTTGTAGGTTGTGCCATCCACCGTTACCTGCCGCTCTTCCATCGCTTCCAGCAGCGCCGATTGTGTTTTCGGTGTAGCGCGGTTAATTTCATCTGCCAGCACAATTTGGGCAAAAAGCGGACCTTCGCGGAATTCAAATTCACGCTCTTTTTGGTTGAAAACCGAAACGCCGGTTACATCGCTGGGGAGCATATCGGGCGTAAATTGAATGCGTTTGAAATTGCAGCCGATGGAGCGGGCGAAGGTTCGCGCCAAAATGGTTTTGCCCACGCCGGGCACATCTTCGATGAGCACGTGTCCCTGCACCAGCAGCGCCAGCATTGTTTTTTGTACGGCATCGTGTTTGCCCACAATTACTTTTTCCACGTTGGCGCACAGTTTATCGGTGATGGATTGGATATTTTGCATTTGCGTGTTTTTTCCTTTTTGGAGTTTTTTTCCGGCAATAAATGACTCTACTGAAAAAGGGGTTCAAATTAAACCACAGAGTAACAGAGAAAAATAGACCTCTTGCGTAAGTCTGTCATTCCGGAAGAAAAGGTATGGCTTCCTGCTTTCGTACCCGCAGGGCACAGGCGGGAATGACATTGGCATAATCTCGCAAAAATACGACCTTTCCGGTCAAAAAATTACTTCCCAAAGTTACTTTTACAAGAGGTCTAATCTTTTTCTCAAAAACATTCAAAACTCCGTGCCTCTGTGCCTCGGTGGTGAAAAATCGACCTTTTTCAGGCGAGGCAATAAATTGTCGGGAAAAGTTATGCAAGCGATTTACCATTGT
>CAYPNZ010000442.1:0-2867 GCA_964411845.1 uncultured Anaerolineaceae bacterium | reverse complement strand
CGCGACCGCCACCCCCCCGCCGCCCACCGCCGCCCCCACGGCTACCGCAACCGCCGCGCCGCCCACCGATGCCCCCACGCCTACCGCAACCGCCGCACCGACCACCAACACTCCGACGGCAGCCGCATCTGCCGCCACACCGACCACATCCCCGCCGACACCCACCCCCGCGCCGACATCGCCGCCATATTCCGGCAACGCGCCCACCGTCACCGAAGGCAGTATCACCATCAACACGTATGATTATCAATCGGCATTCATTCCCACCCAGCCGGATGACCCGGTTTACCCGTACCCCCGACTCGACCACGGACGGGTTGGACCCCCGTCGCCGCAAACTTACCGTACCATCGTGCTGGAAAACCGCTACACGCAACTGACCATCCTGCCCGATTTGGGCGGGCGCATTTACAAATGGATTGACAAAATCAGCGGACGCAATCTGTTCTACCAAAATCCGGTCATCAAACCGACCCAATGGGGCAACCGCGGTTGGTGGCTGGCAACCGGCGGCATGGAATGGGCACTGCCCACCGACGAGCACGGCTTGAGCGAGGCTTCACCGTGGGATTACGAAACTTATCAAGACGGTGAAAATGCGGGGGTGGTGCTGGGCAACACCGAAAAACACAGCGGGCTGCAATCGGAAATTATCATCAGTTTGGATGCCGACCACAATTATTTCACCCTCATCCCGCGCATTTTTAATCCCACCGATGCGCCCGTCAATTACAAATTTTGGATAAACGGTATGTTCACCCTCGGCGCGCCGACGCTAACCCCCGGCATCGAATTTGTGCTGCCCACCGACAGCGTCACCATCCACAGCACCGGCGACCCCACCCTGCCCGCCCCCGGCGAAACCATGCCGTGGGCTCTGTTTAACGGGCGAGATTTCAGCCGGTATGATAATTGGACAGACTATTTGGGTATTTTTGCCGCGCCGCACGCTACCGCCAATTTTATGGGCGCATACAACCACACCACCAATTTGGGCGTGGCGCGCATCTTCCCCGCCGACATCGCTTCGGGGGCAAAAATCTTCGGGGTGGGCAACCTCGACCCGTCACTGTGGACGGATGACGACAGCCGCTATTTTGAACTGTGGGGGGGCGTTGCGCCGACATTTTGGGATGAACGCACCCTTAACCCCGGCGATTGGATAACATGGCAGGAACGCTGGTACGCCGTCGGCGATACGGGCGGCTTTAAAATTGCCACCGAAGATGCCGCGCTGAATTTGGGACTAACCGCCGATTCAGTGCAGGTTGCCGCCATCAGCACCCATCCGCTGGCGGGCACACTAATTTTGCGCAACGGGGAAACGGAAGTAACCCGCTGGGGCGTCACCCTGTCGCCCGCATTGCCCTTTCGGGGCAGTTACACCCCCGCCGCCGCCGATTTGACCACCGCCGATTGGAATCTGTCGCTATTGAACAGCAGCGGTCAACCGGTGGCATCGCTGGGGAACACGCCCGCGGCAATTGCCGCCGCCCCCACCCCGTCCCCTGTCCCCACCACCGCCCCGGCGGTGCCGGTGAACAATCTGCCGCCGGTGTGGGATTCGCGTCTCGATGACTTGGGCATTACCCTGACCCGCGCCCGGGCGCAACCCGGTCAACCCGTGTACCGGCTGGTGGCAGCGCGTTATCAGGATGAAGCCGAATCGCAGATGATGCATCATATTTTCATTGAAGTTATTGACGAATACGGGCAAAGGTTGTTAAATATTCCTGTGGTGATGGCATGGGCAGACGGACAAGCCACCGCCACGACCGAGAACAAACCCGCACCGGAATATGCCGCCAATTTTCCGATGTACGATTATTTGGGCAAATATTCGGCGTATGTAGCCGGCGCACCCAGCGATGTGGTCAGCGGAATGGGTTTACCCGGACATCGGCACGTTAGTTTTTTACTCACTTTTCAACGGCAGTGACCAATGGCAGAAGCAACAATTTTAATCATAGACGACGAACCCATCGTTCGTGATTTTATGGCACACATCTTTAAAACGGGCGATTACACCGTACTGGTTGCCGAATCCGGATACGAGGCGTTGGAAACGCTTAATGCCGAGCCGGATATTGATGTGGTGCTGCTGGATGTCCGCTTGCCGGATATTGACGGGTTCACCGTGCTCGACAACATTCGGCACAACCCCACCACCGCCGACACCCGCGTGATTATGCTCACCGGTATGGAAGAAGAGGATATTGCCGCCCGCGCACTCCGTGCCGGCGCAGCGGATTTTCTCCCCAAACCGTTTTCTCCCGATGAATTGCTGGCACGGGTGCAAACCCATGTTGACTTGAAACAAACGCAAGACGCACTCCGTGAAAGAACCGCGCAGTACCGCGCTCTATTGGCAGAAACAAATGATGCCGCGCTGGCAATGATTGAAAATATCACCGAAATGATTGTGCGGCTCACCGTAGAAGGTATCTGCCTGTATGTTTCGCCCGCCAGTGAAAAAATGTTGGGCTACCATCCCGATGAACTGGTGGGTATACCATTGCATTCGGTCATCCACCCGGAAGACCGCGAACACTTGGCGGCGATGGATCCGCCATTGTTGGCGCTGGAAGAACCTTCCATCATCACGGTGCGGTTGCGACACAAAAACGGTCACTATGTGTGGCTGGAAGTCAGCATTCAACCGCCCCCCAGCCGCCCGCACGAGCGCATTGCCGTGGTGCGCGATATTACCGAACGCAAACAATATGAAGAAGCACTGCGTCAAGCGTATGATGAAATGGAACAGCGTGTCCGCGAGCGTACCGCCGAACTGACGCGCATCAACAATCTGCTGAAACAAGAAATTATCGACCGCAAGCGCGCCGAATTTCTGCTGGAAAAAGAACGTG
>CAYPNZ010000441.1:0-2879 GCA_964411845.1 uncultured Anaerolineaceae bacterium | reverse complement strand
ATTTTCCAAATCGTACCAGTGCAGCGCCGCGCCGGTGGTTTCCATGTGGGTAGACGGCACACAACTGGGCGCGTTGACATACACGCTCAACGGGTTGTGTTTTGCCATATCGAGCATATAGCGGATGCCTTCCAGCCCCAGCACATTGGCAATTTCGTGCGGGTCGGTGACGACGGTGGTGGTGCCGCGCGGCACCACGGCGCGGGCAAATTCCGGCGGGGGAACCATAGCGCTTTCGATGTGCACATGGCTGTCAATAAAACCCGGTGCGACGAATTTCCCGCCCAAATCAACTTCTTTGGCGGCGGTATAACCCTTGCCGACACCCACAATGCGCGAGTGGGCAATGGCTATATCACCTTCAATAATTTCACCGGAAAAAACATTGACAATCTTCGCGTTTTTCAGCAGCAAATCGGCAGGAACGTCACCGCGTGCCACTTTTAACATTGCTGAAAGTTCCATCTATTTGTCTCTCCTGAGAAGTATCGAAATAGCAGGCGACCCTTACCTGCGCTATCAACCGATTATGATGTTTAATTGTGAAACATTGTACCACCAACGGGCAAAAATATCCAAATATGCGGGAAAAGGAATATGGCGGCAAAAAATCTTTACGCGCTGTTTTGCGTGCCTTTCATCGCTTCCGCCGATAGTGTTTTCGCCCGTTTCATTTCGGGCGGGGCGGCATCTTTGCCGACCACATGCCAGTGAATTTGATACCGCCGGCTGAAATCGAACAGCGTTTCCCACAAATCGCGGTGACTGACCGGCTTGCCCGTTTTTGTCTGCCAATTGTTCACGCGCCAACCCTTTACCCAGCGCGTGGCGCCGTCTTTCAAATAGTCGGACGGGGTGTACAGCCGGATGGGCAGCGGGCGGGTAATGGCGCGCAACCCTTCGATGGCGGCGCGCAGATGCATGCGGTTGGCGGACGTGTTTTTTTTGTGCCCGCTGAGCGTTTTTTGAGCATCGCGGTAGCGCAGCACCACCGCCCAGCCGCCCGTTTTGGTTTTGCCGGAATATGACCCGGCGGCAAAAATGTGCACCGCGTTTTCATCATCCAGCGGCAAATCGGGGCGTGGAATTTGTGCGCCGGCGAGTTCATCCGCGCGTTCATTCCATTTATTGCCCGCGTGCCCCTTCGTCCAGTGCCAATTGATGCGATGGCGTTTCGTTTCCGCGGCGAGCGCCTGCCATTCCGCCACATTTTTCAATGCCGATTTTTCCCGCCGCCAGCCGTCGCGCTCCCATTTTGCCAGCCATTCGGTGATGCCCCGCCGCAGGTACTGCGAATCGGTGTAAAATTCAATTTCGTGCGGTTCATCCAGCGCGCGCAACGCTTCGATGGCGGCGCGGAGTTCCATTTGGTTGTTGGTGGTTTTCGGCGCCGCGCCGGAAAGTTCGCGCGGGGGCGCGCCGGGTTTCAGCAGAATTGCCGCCCACCCGCCGGGACCCGGGTTCGGATTGCAACCGCCGTCGGTGTAAATGGTAATTTTTTCCATAGTTTTTGGTTATCAGTGGTCAGTTTTTGCCTTGAACTGAAGTTCAGGCTCATAGCTCAAGCCGACTTTCAGTCGGCTTTGGTTTTCAGCCCGGATATTTATTTCCGGGCGTGATGGTTGAAAGGATTATTTTCTGAAAAACAGAAACGTCAACATGGCGTAAAAACATGCGGGAATGGCAGTTTAAAACTGAAAACTGATGACTGACGACCATTACGCCTCTTACGCCACCCCCGCTCTTTCCAGCATGGCGCGGCTGATTTGGTTGTGCCGTTCGATGGTGGTCGGCAAATCGAGCGTGCGGAGTTCGCCGTCTTCCACCACAATTTTACCGTTGATGACCGACAGCCACACGTGAGTCGGGGCGCAGGTGACGAGACTCGCCACCGGGTCGGCGAGACCGCCGGCGTGCGCCAAATCGTCCATACGGAAGGCGACAAAATCCGCCGCCATACCGGGCGCAATCGCCCCGATGTCATCGCGGCGCAGCACGCTGGCGCTGCCCAGCGTTGCCAATTCCAACGCCTCACGCGCGCTGAAACGGTCGGCGCGGCTTTCAAACCCGGGCCAGCCGACGCGCTGCAGCAGCATCGCCTGCCGCGCTTCGCCGAGCATGTGGTTTCCGTCGTTGCTGGCGGAACCGTCCACCCCCAGCCCGACGCGCACCCCCGCATCCACCATCTCTCGCACGGGGGCAATCCCCGAAGCGAGAATCATATTGCTGCTGGGGCAGTGGCAAACGCCGGTATGACTGTGTCCCAGCCGGTCAATTTCATCTTTATTGGGATGCACCATGTGGGCAAACCACACATCTTCGCCCATCCATTCCACCGATTCGGCATATTCCACCGGTCGCATGCCGAACATTTCCATACAAAAGCGGTCTTCATCTTTCGTTTCCGCCAAATGGGTGTGCAGGTTGACCAGCGGATATTCGCGGGCGAGTTTCGCGCTTTCGCGCATCAAATCGGTGGTAACGCTGAACGGCGAACAGGGCGCCAGTCCGATGCGCAGCATCGAATAGCGGTTCGGGTCGTGAAAAGTTTCGATGGCGCGCAGAGAATCTTTCAAAATGAAGTCCTCGCTGTCGGTGACGCGGTCGGGGGGCAGCCCGCCCTGACTTTCGCCGAGGCTCATACTGCCGCGCGTGGGGTGGAAGCGCACGCCGATTTCTTGTGCCGCGCGGATTTCGTCATCAATTTTGGCATCGTTGGGGAACAGATACAGATGGTCGGCAACGGTGGTTGCCCCGCTGAGAATCAATTCCGCCAGCCCGATTTTCGCGCTGATATAAACCGCTTCGGCATCCATTTCCGCCCAAATGGGATACAAAAATTTCAGCCAATCGAACAAAATTTTGCCCCCGCCCGTGCC
>CAYPNZ010000440.1:0-2894 GCA_964411845.1 uncultured Anaerolineaceae bacterium | reverse complement strand
CGAGCAGTTGGCAGAAGCGGAAAAACAACTTGCCGCAGACGAGACACGCCACCGGCGGGCATTGGCGCAAACCGCCGCCGACCGTGAAACGGTGGCGCAGTTGACCGCCGACACGGCGGCATTGCCGGAAGTAACGCAGTCGCTGGCGGCGGCAGATGCTGCGGTGACCCGTTTGCAGCGTGAAGAGCGTCAAGCCCGCGAGGCGATGGCAGCGGCGCGGCAAAAACTCGACCATTTGGCAAATGTGGCGGAAGAAGTTGGCAAAAAAGAAAACGTGCTGATTGATTTGAAGGAAACGCAAACACTGTACAAAGAATTGCGCGGCGCATTCGGCAAAAAAGGGGTGCAAGCGCTGCTCATTGAGCACGCCATCCCCGAGTTGGAAGAGGAAGCGAATCAATTGCTGGCGCGAATGACGGATGGGCGGGTAAACGTGCAATTCGTGACACAGCGCGCCACCAAAACCGGCGAAAATACCATCGAAACGCTGGATATTCGCATTGCCGATGAATTGGGCACTCGGAATTACGAATTGTATTCCGGCGGCGAGGCGTTTCGGGTAAATTTTGCCATTCGGATTGCGTTAAGTAAAGTGCTGGCGCGTCGCGCGGGTACAAACTTGCAAACGCTGGTGATTGATGAAGGCTTCGGCACGCAAGATGCCCGCGGGCGCGAACGTTTGGTGGAAGCCATCAATGGCATTCAAGAAGATTTTGCAAAAATTATTGTCATTACGCATATAGAGGAATTGCAAAGCGCGTTTCCATACCACATTTTGGTGCAAAAAACCGACCAAGGCAGCGTTATTGTGCGCGATTGACCTCAAAAAATCAGTTCGATGCGCGTGCCGTGAGTGGTATCCACGTGCAGTGTGCCCTTCAATTGGGTGGTCAACTGCCGGATTAAACTGACCCCCAGCGATTGATGCTCGTGTTTTTTTCTGAGGCGGATTTTACCGGTTAGTTCCGCAACAGACTCTTCCGGTATTCCTACCCCGTTGTCGTGCACAACCAAATGTCGTTTGCCGTCATCACCGGTAAAAAGTTGCAGGGTGATACTGGCTCCCGCCGGTTGTTTCGGGAAGGCATATTTTAGGGCATTTGAAACCAATTCGTTCAGTATCAATCCACACGGCACGGCGGTATCAATTTCCAGTGGGATGGTGGCAATATCAAGTTTTATTTCCGGCGACCATCCGGAACCGGTGAACGACTGTTTTAAATTGTTTGTGAGCGAACGGGCATAATCGCCAAAGTTGATGGCGGCTAGATTTGTTGATTGATACAGTGTTTCGTGCACCAATGCCATTGATTGCACTCGCTGGTAACTGTCTTCCAGCGCATCTTGGGCGATGGCGTTGTCGGTTTGGCGCGCTTGCAGATATAGTAAACTGCGAATGATTTGCAGATTGTTTTTCACGCGGTGATGAATTTCACGCAGTAACGTATCTTTTTCTGCCAACGAGGCTTTTAGCGCTTCATCCGCTTCCCATTGGCGGGTAATGTCCTGCACAATGCCGAACACCCGGCTGAGATTTTGCCGGTCGTCGTAAATCAGTTCCCCTTCTCCGTGGATCATTCGAGTTTCGCCGTTGGGCAGTATCACCCGGTGGTCAAAAGTGAAGGTCGGTTGGTGGGCGTTAACCGCCGCGGTGAAGGCGGTTTCTATCTGCTGCCGGTCATCGGGATGGACAAAGTTGAGGAAACTTTCTATTTCTGCGCCGTTGTCGTCACCGGCAAGCTGAAATATCAACTTGGTTTCTTCCGACCACTGCACTTCCCCCGAAGCGATATCCCATTCCCAACTGCCTAATTGCGCAATATGCTGTGCTTTGGCGAGTGTGCGCTCACTTTCGCGCCGCTCGGCGATTTCTTTTTCCAGTTGGGCAGTGCGTTCGGCAACCAGTTGTTCCAAATGGGTTTGATATGCCTTCAATTCCTGAGCGGTTGCTTCGGCGCGGATGAGTGCGTTTTCAAACTGGCGGGTCAAAAAGTGAAGCAGCGCGCCGATGCCGCCAAAAAGCAGGATAACCACAATGATATTGGCGGTGAAGCTGATTGCTATCGGGTCTCCGAACGATACAATATTGATGCGTTGCAGCCACGCGATAGCTATTGCGGTGGCGGCGGAAAGCAGGCTGACGCTCCACAGCACTTTCGGCGGCGTAATCATTGCCGCAAAAAGTAATGCCGCCACAAAAAACAGCATCCCCGGCACGGAAAATCCGTATGAAAGCGAAACGTAGGTGGCTACCAAATAAGTGAACCCGATGAGCAAATAGCGAACAATGCGCCAGTATCCCCGTTGGATGAGCCGCCAGCCGATGAAAAGAAAAACCGCGGCAAGAATACTCACCGTGGGAACATTAACGGGGATGAGGTGTGTTGAGGTGTAAATAATGGCGGTGGTTAGGGCTATCGGCGCGTTGAGTACCGTGGCAAAATAGAAAACCGCGCGGGTGATGTACTCTTTTCGGGCATCATCGGGTAGTGATGATTGCGGCGTGGTGTAAAAATCCCAGTATTTTTGAATTAAGTGGAGTAGCGCCATAGTTTTCCTAAAAGGTTACGCTAAACGTTGTGTGCGGGGTATCCGTAACACTCAATTCCCCGTGCAGTTGTTTGGCTAATTTTTGCACCAACTGCAGCCCCAAACTGCTGTTTGCCAATGCGGAAATGCCGTTTTCGGCAATAAGTTTTTTTTGCGCCGGCGATAGCCCCACCCCCGTATCTTGGACTTGCAATATACAAATATCATTGCTTTGATGAAAAACCACGTGGATTTCGCCCGCTTTGTTATGGGGGAATCCGTGTTTCATCGCGTTGGTGACCAGTTCGTTGATAATCAACCCGATGGGGATGATGGTATCCAAATCGAATTGGAGCGGTGCAATA
>CAYPNZ010000439.1:0-2905 GCA_964411845.1 uncultured Anaerolineaceae bacterium | reverse complement strand
TTTTTCGCCGCCGTTCAATCAACCCCGGTTGCTCACCGACGCGCAAAATGGTTTTGGTGCCGCTTTCTGAGCCGACATTCACCGCGCGGATTTCGTATCCGGCAATGGCTTTGCCGCCGATGATGTCGCCGGCACTGCGCCGCCCCTGCTCGCCAACCGCAATTACCGTGTCGGATTTCAGGGTGCAGTTAATCACTTCATCGTTGATGATGATTGCGCCGCCGGCAGAAATATCGGCATTGTTGGCAAATTTGGCGGTTACATCGCCGCCCGCCGTTAAATATGCGTGCTGCTGTCCGCCGACGATACCCCGTCGCACGGTGATATTCCCGCCCGCTTGCAGGGTTGCGCCTTCAACGTTGCCCAGCACAGTGATATTACCGGTGGCTGTCACTTTGAACCCTTCACGCACGGTTTTGTTGACCGTGACAGAGCCGTCTATATCCAAATTGCCGGTGGACAAATCCACATCGCCGTAAATTTGGTATTCTTGCTCTACAACCAGTTGGTTAAACGATGAACGGTCAAGCCGCACAAAACCTTCCACGGCGGCAACCAGCAAATTCGGGTTATCTTCGGCAATTTTGGTGCCTTTCCCTTTCGGCAGGCGCACTTTTTGCACCCGCGGCGGAGTGATGTCTCGCCCGTGAACGGTTTTACCCGGCACGCCCGGCACGGCGGGGTGCAGTTCCACCAGCGGGTCGCCGGGCTGCACGTTTTGCACCAAGTTGAGGTTGTAATGGTCAACCCGATAACCTTCGTCTTTGGGACGCCCTGCCGCGCCCAAATCAATTTTATATTCCAGCCAACCGTCTTGCCCCGGTTGCGGCGGTGTGCCTTCGGCGATGAGTTCTTCAAACGGATATTCGTTGTTGGCAACAATTTCTTCGATGCGCGCCATCTTCACACCGTGTTCCACTTGCTTTTCTGCCAGCGCATCGAAAATAGCATCTTCCGTCACTTGATATGGCAAGGGCGGCACCTGCTCGATGGTGAGATAGGCTTTCAGTTTGTCATCGCTGACGGTTACCGTGATTTTCGGTTCGGGTGTTTCGGTGTCGGCGTCCGGCAACTCCAATGGCGGGTCGTCGGTGTGCGGCATTAGAGCCTCCTTTTAAATGGCAACAACTTTCAGGTAGATGGAACGGACGCGCGGTCCGTCAAATTCGGCAAGGTAAATGCCTTGCCAGCGCCCCAAAACAAGTCTGCCATTTTCCACAAATACGAAATGGTCGCTGCCCATTAAACCGGTTTTTACATGCGCGGGACTGTTTCCTTCCGCATGCCGAAAATCGGGGCGTTGCGGCGCGATAGCATCCAAATTAAGCGCCATATCGTGCTGCACATCCGGGTCCCAATTTTCATTAAAAGTGATGCCGGCGGTGGTGTGCGGGCAAAACAGGTAACATATCCCGTTGGATACACCGCTTTTGGCAACATAGTTTTCGATGTTTGCGGTGATGTCCACAAAATGTTGGCGCTGTGCGGTTTTAATTTTTAATGTGTCCATAAGCAACCTCTATGGTAGTGTTATTATCGGCGGTTGAATGCGGAACTTAACCCGAAGACGATAAAAATTTCGTAAATTTTGGGGCGGGGCAATCAAGGTGGATGTAAACGGTTTTGCGTGCGGGTTTCACGGATATTATCGAATATCCGGCAGGAAATGTCAATGTTGCCGATTGTGAATTGTCTGCATTTAATGGTAAGATAGCGGCGAGATGAAGAAGCGTTTTTGGCTGTTGGCGATTTTAATAGCGGCATTTGGGCTGCGAGTGTTCCGGCTGGGCGCGCAATCGCTGTGGTATGATGAAGGCGTGACATGGTATCTGACGCGGTTCAGTCTGCCGGCGTTGGTGCACTGGACGGCGGCGGATATTCAGCCGCCATTTTATTACCTGCTGGAATGGGGCGCGGTACGGCTTTTCGGGCAGACGGAATTCGCCCTGCGATTCCCGTCGGTGGTGTTTGGCGTCCTTTCCGTGCCGCTGATGTGGCAGATGGCGCGCGCTCTCCTTCCCCGCCGAGGCTCGGCGTGGTTGGCGGCGGGTTTCATCGCCATTGCGCCGTTGATGGTTTATTACAGCCAAGAAGCGCGCATGTATGCCCTGCTGGTTTTTCAATCGCTGTTGGGCAGTTGGCTGCTGTGGCAGATTTTGACGGTGGAAAATGAACCACAGAGGAACAGAGGAACGGAGGAAAAATCAAAAAAATACGCTGTGTCTCTGAGCCTCTGTGGTGAAAATAAACTTGCGTGCTATCGCATCGCGTATGTTTTGGTGATGGCGAGCGCGCTGTACACCCATTATTTCGCCGCGTTTTTGCTGGCGGCACATGTTGGTTATTGGTTATTGGAGATTAGAGATTGGCGGGTGGGGATAATCTTCAATCTCCAATCGCCAATCTCCAATATCATATTCATTTTCGGCGGGATTACCGCACTTTTTTCCCCGTGGATGCCGGTGCTGCTGGCGCGGCTCGGCGACGACCCCAGTTACTGGCGCGGCGCGCTGAAACTCGGCGAGGTGGTGCGCGATGTGGCGCTCAGTTTTGCGGTGGGCGGCAAGCGGGAAATGATTCTCGAAGCGCAGGGGATGCCGCTGGCGGCGGGGTTTGCGCTGCTGCTGGGGGTATCGCTGTTTTTATGGCTGCGAAACGGGAAACGGCATTATCGCCCGCTGTTGTTTTTGCTGTTGTGGCTGGTCGTGCCCGTTGCCGGGGTGATTCTGCTTTCGTACCGCACCCCGAAATTCAATCCCCGCTACACCATGCTGGCGTGGGCGCCTTTTGCGCTGGTGCTGGTTTCGGGTTTCAGGTTTCGGGTTCAAAGTTCAAAGTTGCAGGGTTGCAGGGTTGCAGGGTTGCAAAGGTTCAAAGTTTCAGGGTTGCAAAATTTACGTAATAC
>CAYPNZ010000438.1:0-2906 GCA_964411845.1 uncultured Anaerolineaceae bacterium | reverse complement strand
TCTCTGTGTCTCCGCTACGCTGTGGTTTAATTTGAAGACTCGCCTGAAAAATTTTTCACCACAGAGGCACAGAGACGCGGAGTTTTGAGAAAGATTAAATTCATCGAGAACTTTGTGTGTCTCCGCTACGCTGTGGTTTAATTTGAACCTGAGTCTTTTTCTGTTTTCACATTTGAGAGATGAGGGGAAACCGGGTGCGGGGGCATTAAAAAAGCCCCACACGCTGGTGAGGCTTTGAGAAGTTTTGCGAAACACTCCTCTCATCTCTCAGACGTGCGTCTGTCGGAATTGGCACCACTCCCCATCGGTTGCCCGATGGTGAAGGTTGCCGGGGTTTCACAGTGCCGTTCACTCCACCCCTCTGGATGAGAATTCATCATATTTAATTGCGGGACATCATATCAGATTTACCGCAGAATGTCAAGGCGAATTTTAAATATAGCCCAATTTATGTGCCGCGTGCGCCAGTTCATCTTTAAATTTGGGATGGGCAATGTTGATGAGCGCCTGCGCGCGCTGACGCACGGTTTTTCCGTGCAAGTTTGCCACCCCGTATTCTGTCACCACATAATGCACATCGTTACGGGTGGTCACCACCCCGGCGCCTTCCGTCAGCGTGGGTACAATGCGGCTGATGGTATCGCCTTTGGCAGTGGATAAAAAGGCGATGATGGGCAATCCCCCTTTTGAACGCGCCGCGCCGCGGATGAAATCAACTTGCCCGCCGACACCGCTGTAAAATTTGGTGCCGATGGAATCGGCGCAGACCTGCCCGGTCAAATCAATTTGAATGGCAGAGTTGATGGCGACCATTTTTTCGTTTTGGGCGATATTGAACGGGTCGTTCACATAATCGGTGGGGTGCATTTCGATGATGGGGTTGTTATGGATGAATTTATAGAGCCGTTTGGAACCGAACAGAAAGCCCGCCACAATTTTGCCGGGATGGAAGGTTTTTCGGGCGCAAGTGATGACTCCCGCCTCGAACATGTCAATGACGCCATCGGAAAATAACTCGGTGTGAATGCCCAAATCGCGGTGATTGCCCAAGTTTTTCAGCACCGCATCGGGTATGCTGCCGATACCCATTTGCAGGGTGGCGCCATCGGGAATCATTTCCGCAATGTGTTCGCCCACGCGCATGTGCAGGTCGCTGCTGCCCCCCTGCGGCGCCTCGGGAATGGGGTAGTTTACTTCCACGATGTGCGTTAATTGGCTGACGTGAATGAACGCATCGCCCAGTGTGCGCGGCATTTGGCGGTTTATTTCGGCGATGACCACTCGCGCCGATTCGGCGGCGGGTTTGGTGGAACCGACCTCCACGCCGAAACTGCAAAATCCGTGTTCGTCCGGCGGCGACAGTGAAATCAATGCCACATCCAGCGGCAAAATGCCGTTGCGAAAGAGCGACGGCACTTCCGACAGAAAAATCGGGGTGAAATCGGCGCGCCCTTCATTGACCGCGCCCCGCACGGCGGGACCGATGAAGAGGGCGTTGTGTCGAAATGACTCGCTGTACTGCGGGTCAACATAAGGGGCGTCGGCGAAAGTGAGGATGTGCGTGATTTCCACGTTTCGCAAATGCGATGCCTGCCGCACCAGCCCGTCAATCAGTTCTTTCGGCACACCGGAGCCGCCGCCGATGTAAACGCGGTTTCCCGATTGAATGGCAGAAAGCGCGGTATCCACATCGGTAACTTTGCGGCGATAGATTGTTTCCCAGTTCATGCGTTTGCGCCTCCCTGTGGCAGTGAAATTTCAACTTTTTTGCCGAGCGCGGCAGCGGTAACCGGATGCGCCAGTTTGCCATTGTACAGCACGGTTCCGTTGCGCAACGCGGGGTGGGTTTTGATAGCGCCGTCAACGCCCGCAGTGCCGATGGTCAGCAGGTACGGCAGGGCGGCGTTGGTCAGGGCATAACTGACGGTGCGCGCGGCGATGGCAGTTAAATTCGGCACGCAGAAATGGATAACACCTTCTTCCACGAATGTTTGGTCGCGGATGGTGGTGGGTCGGCTGGTTTCCACACAACCGCCGCTGTCAATGGAGAAGTCCATGATAACAGCGCGTTTTCGCATGGAACGCACCATTTCTCGGGTAACCAAAATCGGGGCGCGCTGACCGGGTATCTGCACCGCGCCGACCAGCACATCGGCGAATGCCACGGCGCGTTTAAGGTTAAACTCATTATACAGGACGGTGTTCACCCTGCCATCGAAAAACTCTTCGATATGGCGCAGTTTTTTCATATCTTTATCAATGACCGTCACTTGCGCGCCGATGCCCCAAAATGCCCGCGCCGCGCTGAAACCGAGCACCCCGCCGCCCAAAATAACCACCGCGGCGGCGGGAACGCCGGCTAATCCGCTGAGCAGGGTACCCCGCCCGCCGCGAGGGGTGGTCAGCAACTTTCCGGCAACAATCGGCGCGAGCCGACCGGCGGCTTGGCTCATCGGCACCAAAACCGGCTGGCAGCCATCTTCTTTTTGCACCAATTCATACGCCACGGCGGTAACTTCGCGTTCGGTCAGCGCATCCAGCAAATCCGGCGACGATACCGCCAGATGCAAAAACGAGAGGATGGTTTGCCCATGCCGAAAATGGCGGTGTTCATCTTGGGTGGGACGGGTAACTTTTACCACCACATCGGCGCGCCCGTATGCTTCGGCGGCAGAATAAACGATTTGCGCTCCGGCACGGCGATAATCTTCATCGCTGAAGCCGGCGGGGTCGCCGGCGTTTCGTTCCACATAAACCTGATGCCCGGCTTGGGTTAATGCCAGCACACCCGGCGGTGTCAATCCGACGCGGTGTTCCAAATCTCGAACTTCGGCAGGTACGCCAAATTCCATATTCGACCTCCTTTTTGGGTGTCAGCGGTCAGTTTCCAGCGGTCAGCGAGCAGA
>CAYPNZ010000437.1:0-2912 GCA_964411845.1 uncultured Anaerolineaceae bacterium | reverse complement strand
AACGCATTTGCCATAACATACCGCACATCACCCCGCCGAGCGACATTCGGCACATAATCCAAATCGCAATCGGGGTCGGGGGTGTGCAGCCCGATGGTCGGGGGGATGATACCCGTTTGCAACACCTGCACCGCCGCCAGCGATGCCAGCGCGCCCGCCGCGCCGAGGGTGTGTCCCACCATACTTTTTTGCGAACTGACGGGAATGTTCGCCGCCGCAGCGCCGCAAGCCCGTTTGATTGCCCGTGTTTCTGCCGCATCATTCAGCGGCGTGCCCGTACCGTGCGCGGCAATATAGCCGATTTCTGCCGGGGAGATGCCCGCGTCACGCATTGCGCCGACCATTGCGCGGGTGGCGCCGTCCGCATCGGGCGCGGGGGCAGCCACGTGAAACGCATCGGCGGTGGTGGCATATCCCGTCACTTCCGCCAAAATTTTCGCCCCGCGAGCCCGCGCGTGCACCAGCGATTCCAGCACCAGCACCGCCGCCCCTTCGCCGAGCACCGTCCCGTCGCGGTCGGCATCAAACGGGGTGATGGCGCGTTCCGGCGTTTCGTTCCGCGCGGTGAGCGCGCCCAGCCGGTGGAACCCCAGCACGGCAATGGGGGTAATGGCGCTGTCTGCCGCTCCGGCAAACATCACCTCGGCTTCGCCCCATTGAATGCGACGCATCGCCTGCCCAATGGCGACAATACCGCTGGCACACGCCGCCACCGGCGCGCTGACCGGTCCCAGCGCGTGCAAATCAATGCTGCTGAAACCGGCTGCCATATTCGCCAGCGTGGCGGGGATGAGCGTGGGGTTAATGCGGCGATAACCCTTTTCGTGCAGGGTGACACTCTGTGTTTCGATAACAGGCAATCCGCCGAGCGCGCTGCCAATTTCCACCCCGATGCGGGTGGGGTCTTCCGCCGCCATATCGAGCGCGGCATCTGCCAGCGCCTGCCGCACCGATGCCAGCGCATACAGAATGAATCGGCTTAACCGCCGCGCCTCTTTCCGGCTGACATACGCCGTCGGGTCGAAGTCTTTCACTTCGGCGGCAATTTTCGCGGGAAATTCGGCAGTATCGAAACGGGTAATATACCCGATGCCGCACGTCCCCGCGGCAAATCCCCGCCACGTGGATGCCGCATCGTTCCCCAATGGCGAAACCGCCCCCAAACCGGTCACCACCACCCGCCGACGGTTGATGGCATCGCTGTTATCTGTCATTCATCCGCACCGATGTGTCAATCATATTTCAGCCGTTTTTTGCCGCGCGTCACCGCGGTGATGGTGTTCGCCAGAAAAAGCAGGATGGCAATCATATTGAGCAGTCCGCCCCATTTGCGCCACACCGGCAGTACCGCCAAATCGCCGCCCACACGCAGTAAAAGCGATGCGTGCAGCAAAATTAAATGCGAATAAAACCAGTTGGTATATGGAATTTCTCTGCCGAAAACCGCCGGGAAAATTATCGGCGCATGCCCGAAAATCATCGAAATGACGAACCCGACCAGCAGCGAATGCAAAATGGCATCGTAACGCAGTCCGGCAATTTGCCCGCCGAAAATCAGCGCCAGCGCGCCGCTGACCACCAGCCAGAAATAGCCCGTCAACAGTGCCGCCGCAATAAATTTGGAAAGTCCTTCGGTTTTGATGGTACGGCGGGCAATATCATACTGCGCCAGCCACAGCCCCATCAGCAATACCCCCACCCCGGCGATGCGTCCGCCCAGCGACAGGTTTGTCAGCGAAACAACCAGCCCCAGCACATAAATTGCCGTAATGCCGATGAACATATTTTGCACTTTTGCCGACAGCCGTAAAATGCGGCTCAACTCAAGCCGTTCACCGGCAACCGTCAACAGCAAAAAGCCCATCCACCAGCCGGCTGCCAGCCACACCGCCCCGCCGAAAAATATCACCAGATTACCGACTGCCCACAGCACCGCGCCCAGCGCCATCGTGCCGGTGTAAGTGGCGGTGTGCATTTTCAAAATCAAGCCGAATACCGCCACCAGCAGTAAACTGCCCAGCAGCACCAGCACCGTACCGATGATGGACGGCAGCCCCAGCAGCAGTGCCAGTGCGCCCAACGCCGCCAGTACCGGGCTGGCGAATGTCCACACTTTATTCAGCGCAATTGCCCGCTCAACGCCGATGACCGTACCCAAAAAGCCGCTGACCATCATCGCGCCGTGAGAGAGAACCCATTTCGCCTGAATGGGATTCCACGCCCAGCCAATGCGAATGACACCCGCCCACATTGCCGCCAGCAACGCCAGCGCCGCTATTAAAATTGTAAAAAATCGCATTTTCCGAGTAATGTTTGTCGGTTGCATCTATCATTTCCTCAATGTTCAGGGTTGCAGAGTTGCAAGGTTGCAGGGTTGCAAACCATGCGTTCACCCCTGCGCCCGCAAGAATGCTTCTACCGCCGCCGCCACTTCTTCCGCCGAGAGGTTATCGGTGGGCAGGTAAAAATCGGCGTGGGTGCGGGCGTGCCGCAAACGATGGTTCAGAGCATCGAGCCGTTCCTGTCCCCACGAAATTTTCCGGCGGCGGGCAATGGTGTCCAGCGAGGCATCGAGATACACCAGCACATCGGTGGGGCTGACACGCCGCCACATATCGGGCACGTATGAATGTTCCTGCGCAATGGCGCGAATGTTAAACTTGCCGCGCAGATTTTCAACCAGTGTTGATTTGCCCGCGCCGCAGGGACCCACCACGCCGATGCGCAATTGGCGTTCGTCCATCAAGCCTCACTCACAGCGGGAATTCGATGTGCAAGCGGCGGGTATTGTTTCCGTTTTCTTTGGGCAGAACCGCCGCCACCAGCACGCTGATGTCATCCAACGGGCGACCGTCATCCAACGCTTGCGCCGCATCGTAAATGGCGTCGGCAACAACTTGCGCCGGGGCGTT
>CAYPNZ010000436.1:0-2912 GCA_964411845.1 uncultured Anaerolineaceae bacterium | reverse complement strand
GCCTTTGCCGTGAATTTCAATATCTTCCCACGGAAATTCCTGCCGAATCCATTTAAAGCCTGCATCGGCGACCATTTTCATCGCCAATTCACGTTTTTCCGGTTCAACCTCCTGTTGCAAAAAAGTGTTCACCCCGTATGGCGACATATCGGCATATTGCACCGGCACCATATCGGCGGTTTTCAGTGGCGGCTGTAATCGGGTGAGCAAATATTGCACCCCCCCCGAAACTTGTTTCAGCGGCTCTTCTTCACCGGTGATGAAAAAGAGATAGTTTTGTATTTCGGCGCGATACACCCGTGCCGACAAGCCTATCAGCAAAAGAATAAAAATACCGAAAACAGTTGCGTATTTTTTCATACGGCGGATTATACCACACCTGCCGCGTATTGCGTATTGCGCAAACGTGATATAATGTGTTTCAAATACCGAATACCGAATACCGAGTGACGAATGGCGAAAAACCTTAAAACGCTTTCTCGATGGTTAACCCCGGGTATGGGGATAAAACGATGGCTGGTGATGCTGCTGGCGGGCATTACAATTTTGGCGTTGGGCGGTGCGCTCTTTTTGCGAGATTTATATGCCGTCAGCGGGTATCCGCTGCCGGTGCGAGTGCTGGCGCTGCAAGCCCTGCCCCGATGGCTGCGCGCGGTAATTTTCGGCGGGCTGGGGCTGGGGTTGGTGGGGTGGTCGCTGTACCGCTTGAACCAAACCGTATGGCTGGCGTTTCTGCCCGGCGAGCCGGACGCCGCCGCTATGGCAGACCGGCTGCATCGCGCCCGATACCGGCGCAAAGGACCGAAAATTGTCACCATTGGCGGCGGCACGGGGATGAGCACCCTGCTGCGCGGACTGAAACACCACACCGACCACATCACCGCCATTGTTACCGTGGCGGATGACGGCGGCTCATCGGGGCGGCTGCGCGAATCGCTGGGTGTTTTGCCGCCCGGCGACATTCGCAATTGTATTGCCGCTTTGGCAGACGATGACGCGCTGACCACCCAACTGTTTCAGTATCGGTTTGCCAAAAATGATGATACTGCTGCCGCTGCCGGCGTTGAAGGGCACAGTTTCGGCAATTTGTTCATCACCGCTATGGCAGGGGTAACGGGCAGTTTCGAGCGTGCCGTCGCCGAAAGCGGGCGGGTGCTGGCAATTCGCGGGCAAATTGTGCCCGGCACCCTGCAAAACGTTACCCTGATGGCAGAAGTTGCCGCCGAAAACGGCTCGGCGCAAGTGCGCGGCGAAAGCGCCATCCCCCATACCCCCTACCCCATCGAGCGCGTATTTTTGCAGCCGGAAAACCCCCCGGCTTTTCCCGGCGCCATCCGCGCCATTTTAAATGCCGATTTGATTGTGCTTGGACCCGGCAGCCTGTTTACCAGCCTGCTGCCGAATTTGCTCATTCCCGGCATTGCCGATGCCATTCGTGCCAGCGACGCGCCGAAAATTTACATCGCCAACGTTGCCACCCAACTCGGCGAAACGGACGGATTTTCGCTGGAAGACCACGTGCGGGCGCTGGAAAATCATCTCGGCGCGGGGTTTTTCAGCCACATTTTGGTGAATGACAATTTGGCGCACCCGTTACCTGCGAGTTGGACAATCAATTTGGTGATTCCCCCAAATGCTGATAAAATCGCTTATGGCTTGGTGCGCGCGGATGTGATTGATGCGGCAAAACCGTGGCGGCACGACCCGCAAAAACTTGCCCGGGCACTGATAACATGGTTTCAATCGGAGATGCAACGAGGCGTCAAATAGTTCGTCCGCGGTGTCTCCGTTTTTTCACCACAAACCCCATACAAAAAGCGAGGTAAAATAATGGTTACAAAAGTAGGTATTAACGGTTTTGGACGCATTGGGCGTCAGGTATTCAAAGTTATTCGTGACAAATACCCCGATACACTGGAAGTGGTTGCCGTCAACGACATCGGCGACCTGAAAACGATGGCGCATCTGCTGAAATACGACTCAAATTACGGCAAATTCGATGGCGACATCGAAGTGGTGGACGATGGCTTGCTGATTGACGGCAAACCGGTGAAAGTGCTCGCCGAACGCGACCCCGAAAACTTGCCGTGGGGCGAACTCGGTGTGGATATTGTGGTTGAATCCACCGGCTTTTTCCGCACCGGAGAACTGGCGGGCAAACACCTTAAAGCCGGCGCGAAAAAAGTTATCATCAGCGCCCCGGCAAAAGGCGAAGACATCACCATCGTTTTGGGAGTAAACGAAGAAAAATACGACCCCGCCAACCATCATATCATCTCTAATGCCTCTTGTACCACCAACTGTCTGGCGCCGGCGGCAAAAGTGGTTAACGATAAATTCGGCATTGTCAAAGGATTGATGACCACCATCCACAGTTACACCAACGACCAGCGCATCCTCGACCTGCCCCACAAAGATTTGCGCCGCGCTCGTGCCGCCGCGATGAACATCATTCCCACCACCACCGGCGCTGCCAAAGCCGTCGCGCTCGTCATTCCCGATTTGCAGGGTAAATTCGACGGGTATGCCCTGCGTGTGCCCACCCCCACCGTTTCCATTGTAGATTTTGTGGCGGAAGTGGAAAAAGAAGTAACCACCGAAAGCCTGCTCGCCGCGTTGAAAGAGGCCTCTGAAAGTGACCGTATGAAAGGCATTTTGGAATTTAGCGAAGAGCCGCTGGTTTCGATGGATTACAAAGGCAGTCCGGCATCCAGCACCATTGATGCCGACTTCTGTCAGGCACTCGGCGGAAATATGGTCAAAGTTGTCACATGGTACGATAATGAATGGGGATATTCCAACCGCGCCGCCGATTTGGTCAACATGGTTGCCGCAAAACTATAGTATCTATTCAGAATAGAACGCGGATTAACACGGATTACAGAGATTTGTGCAGATTTTAAGATATTTTC